>NZ_ALEE01000453.1 GCF_000282995.1 Melaminivora alkalimesophila | reverse complement strand
CCGCCAGCTGCAGATCGGCGGGCGCCCGGTCCGCATCACCGGCATCGCCAAGGGCGCCGGCATGATCCGCCCGAACATGGCGACCATGCTGGGCTTCATCGCGACCGACGCCTGCATCGCGCCGCAGCTGCTGCAGCCGCTGGTGCGCGAGCTGGCGGATGCCTCCTTCAACCGCATCACCATCGACGGCGACACCTCCACCAACGATTGCTTCATGCTGGTGGCGACGCAGCGCGCCGGCCACGCGCCGATCGAATCGCTCGACAGCGAGGCGGGGCGCCAGCTCAAGGCAGCGCTGCAGGAGGTCGCCCAGCAGCTGGCCCAGGCGATCGTGCGCGATGGCGAGGGCGCGACCAAGTTCATCACCGTGCGCGTGGAGGGCGGGCGCGACGCCGAAGAGTGCCGCCGTGTGGCCTACGCCATCGCGCACTCGCCGCTGGTCAAGACGGCCTTCTACGCCAGCGACCCGAACCTGGGGCGCATCCTGGCGGCGGTCGGCTACGCCGGCATCGACGACCTCGACCAGGGCGGGATCGACCTCTACCTGGACGACGTGCATGTGGCCGTGCAGGGGGGGCGCCATCCGGACTACCGCGAGGAGGACGGCCAGCGCGTCATGCAGCAAAGCGAGATCACGGTGCGCGTGCTGCTCGGCCGGGGCAACGCTGCGGACACCGTCTGGACCTGCGACCTGAGCCTGGATTACGTGCGCATCAACGCCGACTACCGTTCCTGAGCCGAAGCCCCAAGGGCCGGCAGATGCCGTCCGGCCCTGTGGCGGCCCCCCCGATACCGACATGACCCCCCAACTGCAACACCTGCTGGAGCGCGCCGAGCAGCTCATCACCCGCATCGAGGCCGTGCTGCCCCGTCCCCTGTCGGCGCCCGACTGGTCCGAGGCGATTGCCTGGCGCTACCGCAAGCGCAGCGGCGGGCACGGG
>NZ_ALEE01000452.1 GCF_000282995.1 Melaminivora alkalimesophila | reverse complement strand
CGGGCACGGGGCGCTCGAGCCGGTGCGCCACGTCGCGGACATGCGCCTGGCGCAGCTTCGGAAAATCGACGCGCAGAAGGAGAAGATCCAGCGCAACACCGAGCAGTTCGTCGAAGGCCGCCCGGCGAACAACGTGCTGCTCACGGGCGCGCGCGGCACCGGCAAGTCCTCGCTCATCAAGGCCTGCCTGAACGAATACGCCGGGCGCGGCCTGCGGCTGATCGAGGTGGACAAGGCGGACCTCACGGACCTGCCGGACATCGTCGAGATCGTCTCGGGCCGGCCGGAGAAGTTCATCGTCTACTGCGACGACCTGAGCTTCGAGGACGGCGAGGGCGACTACAAGGCGCTGAAATCCATCCTGGACGGCTCGGTGGCCGCTGCCACGCCGAACGTGCTGGTCTATGCCACCAGCAACCGGCGCCACCTGCTGCCGGAATACATGAAGGACAACCTGGGCTACCGGCCCGCCGAGGACGGGGAAATCCATCCAGGCGAGGTGGTGGAGGAGAAGATCTCCCTGTCCGAGCGTTTCGGCCTGTGGGTGAGCTTCTACCCTTTCAGCCAGGACGAATACCTGGCGATCGTGGCGCAATGGCTCGCCTCCATGGGCGCCACGCCCGAGGCCATCGAGGCGGCGCGTCCCGAGGCGCTGGTCTGGGCGCTGGAGCGCGGCTCGCGCAGCGGCCGCGTGGCCTGGCAGTTCGCGCGCGACTATGCCGGCCGCCAGC
>NZ_ALEE01000451.1 GCF_000282995.1 Melaminivora alkalimesophila | reverse complement strand
CGGCCGCCAGCCGGCTGCCGCATGAGTGCTGCTCCCCCGGCGCGGCGGCACACGGAGGTGGCCGTCGGCATCCTGGTGCGCGCCGACGGCGCCCTGCTGTTCGCCTCGCGCCCTGGCGGCAAGCCCTACGCGGGCTACTGGGAGTTTCCCGGCGGCAAGCTCGAGGCCGGCGAGACAGTCGAGCAGGCGCTGCGCCGCGAGCTGCGCGAGGAGCTGGGCGTGACCATCGGTCCGGTCGAGCGCTGGCAGGCCACGGAGCACGACTACCCGCATGCGCTGGTGCGGCTGCACTGGTGCAAGGTGCGGGCCTGGGAAGGGGAGCCGCAGGCGCGCGAGGGCCAGGAGCTGCGTTGGCAGCGCTGGCCGCTCGACGTGCGACCGGTGTTGCCCGGCGCGCGCCCGGTGCTGGCACGCCTTGCCCGGGAGGAGGGGGCCGAGCTGGACGAGGCGGTGTTCGAGCCGGCGCAAGTGCCCGCAGACAGGCCGCCTTCGCCCTGCGCCTGAGCTGCGCAGACCGCTCAGGGCTCGTGCCGTGGGTCGCCGTAGGGCGCGTCTTGCGCAGGGGTCTCGGCGGGCACGCGGAACTCCTCGTTGGCCCACGCGCCCAGGTCGATCTGCCGACAGCGCCGGCTACAGAACGGCCGAAAGGGATTCTGGGGCCCGTACAGGCTCGGTCCGCCGCAGCACGGGCACCGGACCTCGCGCGCAGGCGGCGTGGGGGAGGGTGGGGCAGGGGTGTCGCTGGCCATGGACGATGGATTCACGCGCACAGCGTGAGTTCAAAGGATGCGTCCTCGTGGCTGGCCACCAGCCGCCCGCCCGCTTCCTGGCGCATCAGCCGCACCGAGACGATCAGGCGGTTGCCGCTGATCTCCGGGATGAGCTGCAGTCCCGGGTCGATCGCCAGCCGCAGCAGCTGGAAGGTGCGGCCCGGCGGCAGGTTCTGCTGGAACTGGCCGTGCTCGGCCGCCACCTTCTGCGGCATGCCGGTGTCGCGCAACAGGCGCAGCAGCAGGTGCACCGCCTCCGCCAGCGGCGCGAGGCTGGCCGCCCAGCCCTGCAGGTCGTCCTGGCGCCGCTCTGCCGGCAGGTGCTGCCAGGCGTAGTAGGCCGGCAGGTCGAAGCCGCAGGTGCCCCCGGGGATGCCGACACGGCTGCGGATGCTCATCAGCCATTCGCTTTCCGCGAGCTGCTGGCCGGCCTTGCCCTGCTGGCCTCCCAGGCGGGCGAAGCTGGCCTCCAGCTGGGCGATCACGCCATCCAGCGCAGCCTCCGAGATCGAGGGGTTGCCGCGGAAGCCCTCGAGCTGGTGCTTGTGTTTCTCGAGGTCCTTGAGCACATCGGACTTCAGGTCGGCGCGCGCCGCCACGTCCATGATCTCGAAGATGGTCACCAGCGCGAAATGGTGGTCCATCGGGTGCGTGCGCCCCATCAGCTCGCCCAGACGGCGAAACAGATGCTCCAGACGCAGGTAGGTTCTCAGGCGTTCGTTGAAAGGGTATTCGTAGAGGATCACGCTGCAGGCTTCCGGGCTCGGTGCCCGTTCATCATAGCCCGAAGCGGGCTGCCACCTGGCGCGCCAGCGCGCGCAGCCGCGCCAGGTCCAGGCCTTCGTTGAACACCACCCAGTCGGCGGCGGCGCGGCGCACCGCGCGGCTGCTCTGCGTGGCCATGATGGCGCGCACGGCCGCCTCGTCCAGGCGGCTGCGCGCCTGCACGCGCGCCACTTGGGTGGCCTCGCTGCAATCGACCACCAGCACCGCGTCGAGCTGGCGTGGCCAGCGTGCCGACTCCGTGAGCAACGGGATGTCGAGCACGATCAGCCGGTGGCCGGCCCGCGCGGCGGCCGCCTCGGCGGCGGCGATCTCGGCGCCCACGAGCGGGTGCACGATGGCCTCCAGCCGGCCCCGCGCCGCCGGATCGGCAAACACCAGCTCCCGCATGCGGCCGCGATCGAGCGCGCCGCTGGCGTCGACGAAGGACGGCCCGAAATGGGCCCGGATGGGCTCGATCGCCGCGCCCTGCGGCTGGGTGACTGCGCGGGCCATGGCATCCGCGTCCAGCACGGCCGCCCCGCAGTCGCCCAGCATGGCGGCGAAAGTGCTCTTGCCGCTGCCGATCCCGCCCGTGACACCCAATCGCCGGGGCCGCGCCGGCGCATCCCGACCGCCGCTGCCGCTCATGCCAGGCCGAACACCGAAAGCACCGCCTGCATGATGCGCTGCGGGCCCCACAGCAGCGCCGCCAGGCCGCCGCCCGCCAGGAAGGGCCCGAAGGGCACGTACTTGCCCTCGCGCAGGCTGGAAGACAGTTTCATGGCGATGCCGACCACAGCCCCGATGACCGAGGCGAGCAAGATGATCGGCACCAGCGCCTGCCAGCCGAACCAGGCGCCCAGGGCCGCGAACAGCTTGAAATCGCCATAGCCCATGCCCTCCTTGCCGGTGGCCAGGCGAAAGGCCCAGTACACGCTCCACAGCGACAGGTAGCCGGCGGCGGCGCCGAGGACCGCGTCGGCCAGCGGAACCGCGGTCCATCCGAGCAGGGAGCCCAGCAGCCCGGCCCACAGCAGCGGCAGCGTGATGTCGTCGGGCAGCAGCGTGGTGTCCCAGTCGATCAGGGCCAGGCTCAGCAGGGCGGCGCAAAAGCCGCTCCACAACAGCGTCTCCGCCGACATGCCCCAGCGCTGCGCGCAGAAGTAGAACAGCGCGCCGGTGGCCAGTTCCACCAGCGGGTAGCGCAGGCCGATGCGCGCCTTGCACGCCGAGCAGCGCCCGCGCAGGGCCAGCCAGCTGAGCACCGGAATGTTCTCGTGCCAGCGCACGCCGTGCCCGCACGAGGGGCAGCGCGAGCGGGGCGTCCAGAGGTTGAAGGCCTCGGCGGATGGCGGCTGCGCCGCGCCGCTTGCCTCGGGCAGCAGGCCGGCATCCTGGCCGTACTGCGCGCACTCGGCCGCCCACTGGCGCTCCATCATCTTCGGCAGCCGGTGGATGACCACGTTCAGGAAGCTGCCCACGAGCAGCCCGAGGATGCCGAACAGGGCGGCATCCGCCAACGGACTGCCGGTCATCAGACCACCTGGCCGAGCTTGAAGATCGGCAGGTACATGGAGACCACGATGCCGCCGATCAGCGTGCCGAGGAACACGATGATGATCGGCTCCATCAGGCTCGACAGGCCGGCGACCATCTCGTCGACCTCCTGCTCGTAGAAATCGGCCGCCTTGCCCAGCATGTGGTCGATGGAGCCCGACTCCTCGCCGATGGCCGTCATCTGCAGCACCATCGAGGGGAACACGTTGGCGTTGCCCATGGCGGCCGTCAAGCTGGTGCCGGTGGAGACTTCCTGCTGGATCTTCTCCGTGGCCGCGGCATAGACGTAGTTGCCCGAGGCGCCGCCCACCGAATCGAGCGCCTCCACCAGCGGCACGCCGGCGGCGAACATGGTCGACAGCGTGCGCGTCCAGCGCGCGACGGCCGACTTGTTGATCAGCTCACCAAAGATCGGCAGCTTGAGCAAGGCCCGGTCCATGACCTGCTGCATGCGCTCGCTGCGTCTCCAGGCCTGCATGAAGAAGTAGAAACCCCCTCCCAGCACGCCGAAGATCAGCCACCAGTACTCGACGAAGAACTCGCTCACGGCCATCACGAACAGCGTAGGCGCCGGCAGGTCGGCGCCGAAGGAGGTGAACACCTCCTTGAAGGCCGGGATGACGAAGATCATGATGATGGTCACCACCACGAAGGCCACCACGATCACCGAGATCGGGTACATCAGCGCCGAGCGGATCTTCGACTTGATGGCCTCGGTCTTCTCCATGTAGAGCGCCAGCCGGTCCAGCAGCGCTTCCAGGATACCGGCCGCCTCGCCGGCCTCGACCAGGTTGCAGTACAGGCTGTCGAAGTACATCGGGTACTTGCGGAAGGCCGAGTTGAGCGAGGTGCCGGTCTCCACGTCGGCGCGGATGTCGTTGAGCAGCTTGGTCACGCTCGGGTTGCTGTTGCCGCGCCCGACGATGTCGAAGGACTGCAGCAGCGGCACCCCGGCCTTCATCATGGTCGCCATCTGGCGCGTGAACAGCGCGATGTCCTTGGGCTTGATCTTCTTGCCCGAGCGCATGCGGCGCTTCTTGATCTTGGTGGGCAGCACGCCCTGGCGGCGCAGCGTCGCCTTGACCTGGTTCTCGCCGCCGGCGCGCACCTCGCCGCGCACGATCTTGCCACTGCGGTCCTTGCCCTCCCATTCAAAGACAAAGTCCTTGACTCCCCTCGATGCAGCAGTCGCCATGGTTGCTCGTTCCCTCGTCGTCGTTGTCGTGCCCGGCCTGCCGGGCGTGTGCCGGCCGGCGGGCATGCCTGGCCGGCGGGTTTATTCGTTGGTCACCGCCAGCACCTCCTCCAGGGAGGTCAGGCCCATCTTTGCCTTGTGCAGCCCCGACTGCCGCAGCGAACGCACCCCCTCGCGGCGCGCCTGCGCAGCGATTTCCAGGGCGCTGCCGTCGGCCAGGATGATGCGTTGGATCTCTTCGGAAATCGGCATCACTTCGTAAATTCCTACCCGGCCCTTGTAACCGTTGTTGCAGGCCGCACAGCCCACCGGCCTGTAGGTCACCCAGGAGCCGTCGATCTCCTCTTCCCTGAAGCCCGCGTCCAGCAGTGCCTCGTGCGGGATGTCGGCTGGCTGCTTGCATTGCGGGCACAGGCGCCGCGCCAGGCGCTGGGCGGTGATGAGGATCACGCTGGAGGCGATGTTGAAGGGCGCGATGCCCATGTTGCGCATGCGCGTCAGCGTGGTCGGGGCGTCGTTGGTGTGCAGCGTGGACAGCACCAGGTGGCCGGTCTGGGCGGCCTTGATGGCGATGTCGGCGGTCTCCAGGTCACGGATCTCACCGACCATGATGATGTCCGGGTCCTGGCGCAGGAAGGCCCGCAGCGCAACCGCGAAGGTCAGGCCCGCCCGCTCGTTGACGTTGACCTGGTTGACCCCCGGCAGGTTGATTTCCGAGGGGTCTTCGGCCGTGGCGATGTTCACGCCCGGCTTGTTGAGCAGGTTCAGGCAGGTGTAGAGCGAGACGGTCTTGCCCGAGCCGGTCGGGCCGGTGACCAGGATCATGCCGTAGGGGCGGTGGATGGCCTCCAGCAGCCGCTCCTTTTCCTCCGGCTCGTAGCCGAGCGCATCGATGCCCATCTTGGCGCTGCTCGGGTCGAGGATACGAATCACGATCTTCTCGCCGAACAGCGTGGGCAGCGTGCTCACGCGAAAGTCGATCACCCGGTCGGGACCGACCTTGAGCTTCATCCGGCCGTCCTGCGGCACGCGCTTTTCCGAAATGTCCAGGCGCGAGATCACCTTGATGCGCGAGGCCAGCTTTTCCTTGATCGCCACCGGCGGCGAGGCGATCTCGCGCAGCTCGCCGTCGATGCGAAAGCGCACCCGGTAGTGGTGCTCGTAGGGCTCGAAATGCAGGTCCGAGGCGCGCATGTTGAAGGCGTCGAGCAGCATCTTGTGCAGGAACTTGACGATCGGCGCGTCCTCGACCTCGCCGCCCTGGGCCTCGGCTTCCTCCTGCGCGCCGCCGTCCTCGCTCTGGAGTTCGCCGAACTCGAAGTCGCCGCCGATGATGTGGTCGATCGACTCGCTGGTCGACTTGGTCGTGGTCTCGACCAGCCTGAGCAGCTTCTCGTGGTCGGCGATGACCCAGTCCACGCCCATCTGGGTGCTGAACTTGATCTTCTCGGCCGCTTCCTGGTGCGTCGGGTCGGCGGTGGCGACGATCAGGCGGTTGCTGCGCTTGGCCAGCGGCACCACGCCGTAGGCCTGGCAGAGTTTCGGATCCAGCAGGTCGCGCGACAGGCGCAAGGGATCGAGCGCCTCCACGTCGACCAGGGGGGCGCCGAAGATGCTGGAGACGGAGTGCGCGAGCTCGCAGGAGCTGATGTGCCCCCCCTCGATCAGGGCGGCGATGAAGCTGGTGCGGCCCGCCTGGGCCTTCTTGTAGATGGCCTCCGCGCCTTCCTGGCTCAGCTTGCCCACGGACATCAGGGCACGCGCCAGTCCGGGCAATGCTACGGGTGGGGTTTCTTTCGCAGGGATGTTGACTGCAGCCATGAAGCGGTGGCCTGTGTGCTCG
The DNA here is from genome assembly GCF_000282995.1 of Melaminivora alkalimesophila. Classification (GTDB taxonomy): domain Bacteria; phylum Pseudomonadota; class Gammaproteobacteria; order Burkholderiales; family Burkholderiaceae_C; genus Melaminivora; species Melaminivora alkalimesophila. Next base: position 71 of record NZ_ALEE01000451.1, on the reverse strand, counting down.
GTGGTGAAACGATCCTATCATCGCCGAAGCCCCGGCCGCTGCCTAGCGGGGCGGCCCCGGGGCGCGCCCCG
>NZ_ALEE01000450.1 GCF_000282995.1 Melaminivora alkalimesophila | reverse complement strand
CGCGCCCCGCCACGGGGCGTGGGCGACGCAGCGAAAAAAAAGCCCGAGGCCGTGGCCTCGGGCTTTTTCCGTGGTGTCCTGGTCGGGGTGAGAGGATTCGAACCTCCGGCCTCTACGTCCCGAACGTAGCGCTCTACCAGGCTAAGCTACACCCCGATGGGCTGCCGGATGCGCGTGCCGGTTCAGGCGCGCCGCTCAAGCAGCTGAGCCGCCAATTGTAGCAAAGCTTCGGCGTAGGAATTGGAAGGAAGTGCGCGGGCGGCGTCGATGGCGATCCGGGCCTGGGCCGCGGCGGCCTCGCGCGTGGCGTCCAGGGCGCCGGTGCGCCGCACGATCTCCAGCACCGCGCCCAGTTCGCCTGTCGAGCCGGTCTCGATCACGCTGCGCAGCAGCTGGCGTTCGGCCTCGCTGCCGCGCTCCATGGCGATGATCAGGGGCAGCGTCACCTTGCCCTCGCGCAGGTCGTCGCCCAGGCTCTTGCCCATCTCCTGCGCGTCGCCGTCGTAGTCGAGCACGTCGTCGATCACCTGGAAGGCCGTGCCCAGGGCCTGGCCGTACTCGGCGCAGGCACGCTCCATCTCCGTGCCGCTGCCGGCGAGGATCGCTGCCAGGCGCGCGCTGGCCTCGAACAGCTTGGCGGTCTTGGATCGAATCACCTCCAGGTAGCCGGCCTCGTCCAGGGAGGCGTCGTGGGTGTTGATCAGCTGCTGGACCTCGCCCTCGGCGATCACGTTGGTGGCGTCGGCCAGCACCTGCATGACGCGCATGTCGTCCGTCTCCACCATCATCTGGAAGGCGCGCGAATACAGGAAGTCGCCCACCAGCACGCTGGCCGGGTTGCCGAAGCTTTCGTTGGCGGTGGCGCGGCCGCGGCGCAGGACGGATTCGTCCACCACGTCGTCGTGCAGCAGCGTGGCCGTATGGATGAACTCCACCACCGCCGCGAGGTTGTAACGCTGCCTGCCGCGGTAGCCCAGGGCGCCGCTGGCCAGCAGCAGCAGGGCGGGGCGCAGCCGCTTGCCGCCGGCAGAGATGATGTAGCGCGCCACCTGGCCGACCAGCGGCACGCTGGAATGCAGGCGCGCGGCGATGACATGGTCGACCTCGCGCATGTCGTCGGCAATCAGGGCGAGGGCGGCGGCGGTGCGGAAGTTGGGATCGGCCAAGATGGACAGGCGTGTGCGGGGAAAGCGCGGATTATAGGAAGGGCCCGGGAGGGCGCCCGGGCACCCCAGGCCCCGGCTGGCGCGATTGGTGGCCCCGTGGTAGAATTTTGGGTTCCTCAGGACTATTTCTGCGGAAGCTATCAACCCTTTTACTCTCTAGACCCAGAGGTTTACATGTACGCGGTCATAAAAACCGGTGGCAAGCAGTATCGCGTGGCTGCCGGCGAAAAAATCAAGGTAGAACAGATTGCTGCGGATGTGGGCCAGGAAATCGTGATCGACCAGGTTCTGGCTGTCGGCAACGGCACCGAGCTCAAGGTGGGCACACCCCTGGTATCCGGCGCCACTGTCAAGGCCACCGTCGTGGCCCATGGCAAGCACGAGAAGGTGCGCATCTTCAAGCTGCGCCGCCGCAAGCACTACCAGAAGCACCAGGGCCATCGCCAGCAGTTCACCGAGCTGCAGATCGAAGCGATCGCTGCCTGATCGTTGTTGAACACCAGGAGAGACTCTCATGGCACAGAAAAAAGGCGGCGGCTCTACGCGAAACGGGCGCGATTCCAAGCCCAAGATGCTCGGTGTGAAGGCCTTCGGTGGTGAGATGGTCAGCGCCGGCTCCATCATCGTGCGCCAGCGCGGCACGCGCATGCACCCCGGCGTGAACGTCGGCATCGGCAAGGACCACACGCTGTTTGCGCTGGTGGACGGCCGGGTGACCTTCGGCACCAAGGGCGCGCTGTCCAAGCACACGGTGAGCGTAACGCCCGCCTGATCGCGGACCGTCCTCGCCCATGCACTGCAAAGCCCCGCGCCGTCGGGGCTTTGTCGTTGCTGGCGGACCCCTGCCCCGGCCGGCGTGCTTTTGTAAACTGCATCCCCATGAAATTCGTTGACGAAGCCTTCATCGACGTTGCGGCCGGCGACGGCGGCAACGGCTGCGCGTCGTTCCGCCGCGAGAAGTTCCGCGAGTTCGGCGGCCCCGACGGGGGCGACGGCGGGCGCGGCGGCCACGTCTATGCGGTGGCCGACCCGAACCTCAACACGCTGGTCGATTACCGCTACGCGCGCCGCCACGAGGCCAAGCGCGGCGGCAACGGCATGGGCTCGGACATGTTCGGCGCCGCCGGCGCGGACATCACGCTCAAGATGCCGGTCGGCACCATCATCAGCGACGCCGCCACGGGCGAGGTGCTGCACGAGCTGCTGGTGCCCGGCGAGGTCGTGATGATCGCCAAGGGCGGCGATGGCGGCTTCGGCAACCTGCGCTACAAAAGCTCGACCAACCGGGCGCCGCGGCAGAAAACCCCGGGCTGGCCCGGCGAGCGCAGGAACCTCAAGCTCGAGCTCAAGGTGCTCGCGGATGTGGGGCTGCTCGGGATGCCGAATGCCGGCAAGTCCACCTTCATCGCCGCCGTCTCCAACGCCCGGCCGAAGATCGCCGACTACCCCTTCACCACGTTGCATCCCAATCTGGGCGTGGTGCGTGTGGGGCCGGAGCAGAGCTTTGTCGTGGCCGACATCCCGGGCCTGATCGAGGGTGCCTCCGAAGGCGCCGGCCTGGGCCACCAGTTCCTGCGCCACCTGCAGCGCACCCGGCTGCTGCTGCACATCGTCGACCTGGCGCCCTTCGACGAGGGGGTCGACCCGGTGGCGCAGGCGCGCGCCATCGTGGCGGAACTCAAGAAGTACGACGCCGCGCTGTACGACAAGCCGCGCTGGCTGGTGCTGAACAAGCTCGACATGGTCCCGGCCGAGGAGCGCGCGCAGCGCGTGCAGGACTTCACCAGGCGCTTCAAGTGGAAGGGGCCGGTGTTCGAGATCTCGGCCCTGACGCGCGAGGGCTGCGAGCCGCTCGTCCAGGCCATCTACCAGCACGTTCACGCCCGGCAACAGGCCGAGCGCCCTGCCGAGCCGGAGGCCGATCCACGCTTTGCCGGTGGGGCCGACGTGGATCCCGACTGAGCCGGCAGCGGAGCGCCCTTCGCCTTCCTTTCCCCGACGGCTGCTCGCTGTCCTTCTTCCCGCGCATTTCCCTTTCTCTCCTATGCAATCCAGTGTTCTGCGCGATGCCCGGCGCATCGTGGTCAAGGTCGGCTCCAGCCTGGTCACCAACGACGGCCGGGGGCTGGACGAGGCCGCCATCGGCGAATGGAGCCGGCAGCTGGCGACCCTGGTGCACGGGGGCGAGGGGCTCGCACGCCGCGAGGTCATCATGGTCTCGAGCGGGGCAGTGGCCGAGGGCATGAAGCGCCTCGGCTGGGCGCGCCGGCCGGCC
>NZ_ALEE01000449.1 GCF_000282995.1 Melaminivora alkalimesophila | reverse complement strand
CGGCCGCCATCCACGAGTTGCAGGCGGCGGCGGCGGTCGGGCAGATGGGTCTGGCGCAGATGTACGAGACCAAGCTGCGCGAGCACGGCACCGGCAGCGCGCAGGTGCTGCTCACGCACGCCGACCTGGCGGACCGCGAGCGCTACCTGAACGCGCGCTCCACGCTGCTGACCCTGCTGCGCCTGGGCGTGGTGCCGGTCATCAACGAAAACGACACCGTGGTCACGGACGAGATCAAGTTCGGCGACAACGACACGCTCGGGGCGCTGGTGGCCAACCTGGTGGAGGCCGACGCCCTGGTCATCCTGACGGACCAGAAGGGCCTCTACACGGCCGATCCGCGGCGCGACCCGCAGGCGCAGTTCGTGCACCAGGCCCGCGCCGGCGATCCGGCCCTGGAGGCCATGGCAGGCGGCGCGGGCTCGTCGATCGGCAAGGGCGGCATGCTGACCAAGATCATCGCCGCCAAGCGCGCCGCCGGCTCGGGCGCCTCCACGGCGATCGCCTGGGGCCGCGAGCCGGATGTGCTGCTGCGCCTGGCGCGCGGCGAGGCCATCGGGACCTTGCTGGTGGCTGCCACCGGCAAGCAGCATGCGCGCAAGCAGTGGATGGTCGACCACCTGCAGCTGCGCGGCTGGGTCACGGTCGATGCCGGGGCCGCCGCCAAGCTGCGCTCCGAGGGCAAGAGCCTGCTGCCGATCGGCATGGTGGCGGTGGAAGGCGATTTTGCGCGCGGCGACGTGATCGCGGTGCGCGATGCGGGCGGCACCGAGATCGCCCGGGGGCTGGCGAACTACGCCAGTGCCGAGGCGCGGCTGCTGTGCCGCAAGCCGTCCTCGGAGTTCGAGCAGCTGCTCGGCTATGCCGCTGAGCCGGAGATGGTGCACCGCGACAACATGGTGTTGATGCCGCGCTAGGGCCGACGCCCCGCAGAGCGGGCCAGGGCCTCGGCCCCGGGGGCTCAGGGCGCGGGCTTTTTGCTGGCGGCGTGGTCCGCGGGCGCTGCCTTGCGCTGGGCCGGCGCCAGGGGCGCAGGCAGGCTGCTTTGGGGGTCGGGGTCGAAGCTCGCCCCGGGAGGCAGCTCCACCCCCGGATGGACCAGCAGGCCGGCGCCGCCGCGGTGGGCCGGGCCCTGCACGCCATCGCGCGCGCGCATGCCGCTTCGCAGGTAGCGGTTGCGGTGGTCGTGGCGCGGCAGGAAACGCGCCAGCTCGGTCAGCGCCATCTCGTAGACACCGCGCTTGAACTCCACCACCACGTCCAGCGGCACCCAGTACTCGTTCCAGCGCCAGGCGTCGAACTCCGGATGGTTGGTGGCGCGCAGGTTCAGGTCCCAGTCGTGGCCCAGCAGCTGCAGCAAGTACCAGATCTGTTTCTGTCCCCGGTAATGGCCGCGTGCATCGCGGCGGATGTACCGGTCCGGCACCTCGTAGCGCAACCAGTCGCGGGTGCGGGCAATGATGCGGACCTGGCTGGGCTGCAGTCCCACTTCCTCGTGGAGCTCCCGGTACATGGCCTGTTCCGGGCTCTCCCCACGATCGATGCCCCCTTGCGGGAACTGCCAGCTGTGGGTGCGTATGCGCTTGCCCCAGAACACCTGGTTCTTCTGGTTGAGCAGGATGATGCCGACGTTTGGGCGAAAGCCGTCCCGGTCAAGCATAATCGAACCCCAATTTTTCAAACTGTGGTCATTATGCACGCCCCCCCGCGGGCGGCAAGCACTCCCCCCACCGCAGGCGGGTCCGTTCGCATGAAAGCTTCCCAATTCTTCGTTTCCACCTTGAAAGAGGCGCCGGCCGACGCCGAGGTCGTCAGCCACAAGCTCATGCTCAGGGCCGGCTTGATCCGCAAGCTGGGGGCGGGCATCTACAACTACATGCCGATGGGTCTGCGCGTGATCCGCAAGGTCGAGGCGATCGTGCGCGAGGAGATGAACCGTGCCGGCGCCGTCGAGTGCGCCATGCCGGTGGTGCAGCCGGCCGAGCTGTGGGAGGAGACGGGGCGCTTCGAGGCCATGGGGCCCGAGCTGCTGCGCATCCAGGACCGGCACGGGCGCCAGTTCGTGATCCAGCCCACCAGCGAGGAAGTGGTCACCGACATCGCGCGCCAGGAGCTGCGCAGCTACAAGCAGCTGCCCAGGAATTTCTACCAGATCCAGACCAAGTTCCGCGACGAGCGCCGGCCGCGTTTTGGCCTCATGCGTGGGCGCGAGTTCATCATGAAGGACGCCTATTCCTTCGACCGCGACCGCGAGGGCGCCCAGAAGAGCTACCAGGCCATGGCCCAGGCCTACCGGCGCATCTTCGATCGTTTCGGGCTGCGCTACCGTGCGGTGGCGGCCGATTCGGGCGCCATCGGCGGCGACCTGAGCGAGGAGTTCCAGGTGATCGCCGCCACCGGCGAGGACGCGATCGTCTATTGCCCGACGAGCGACTACGCTGCCAACATGGAAAAGGCCGAAAGCGCGCCCCCCGCTCGGCCGCGCCCGGCCGCCACCCAGCCCATGGCGCTCACTCCCACGCCCGGCAAGGCCACCTGCGCCGACGTGGCCGAGCTGCTGGGTGTGCCGCTGTCGACCACGGTGAAGTCGCTGGTGCTGGCCACCGACCCCATCGGCGAGGACGGAACGCCTGCGGGGGCGCAGCTGTGGCTGCTGCTGCTGCGCGGCGACCACGACATGAACGAGGTCAAGGTCTCGAAGGTGCCGGGGCTGGACCAGGGTTTTCGCTTTGCCACGCAGGCGGAGATCGAGGCGCACTTCGGCTGCCAGCCGGGCTACCTCGGCCCGCTGCGGCTG
>NZ_ALEE01000448.1 GCF_000282995.1 Melaminivora alkalimesophila | reverse complement strand
GGCTGCGAAAGCCGGTGCGCATCGTGGCCGACCGCGAGGTGGCCGTCATGGCCGACTGGATCTGCGGCGCCAACCAGCCGGACCACCACCTCACGGGCGTGAACTGGGGCCGCGACCTGCCCGAACCCGACCTGGTCGCGGACCTGCGCAACGTCGTGGCGGGCGACCCCTCGCCCGACGGCAAGGGCGTGCTGGCGATCGAGCGCGGCATCGAGGTCGGCCACGTCTTCTACCTGGGCACGAAGTATTCCCGTGCCATGGACGCCACGTTTCTGAACGAGGACGGCAAGCCGGCCCATTTCGAGATGGGTTGCTACGGCATCGGCGTGTCGCGCCTGCCCGCGGCGGCCATCGAGCAGAACCACGACGAACGCGGCATCATCTGGCCCGACGCCATCGCCCCGTTCACCGTGGTGCTGTGCCCGATCGGCATGGACCGCAGCGAGGCGGTGCGCGCCGCTGCCGAGAAGCTCCACGGCGAGCTGCTGGACGCCCGCGTGGACGCCATCCTGGACGACCGGGGCGAGCGCCCGGGGGCGATGTTCGCCGACTGGGAGCTGATCGGGGTGCCGCACCGTGTGGTACTGTCCGAGCGCGGCCTCAAGGAAGGCCAGGTGGAATACCAGCACCGCCGCGACACGGCTGCCACCAAGGTGCCGCTGGAGCAGGTGTTCTCGTACGTGAAGGAAAGACTCGCAGCATGAGTTCCGAGGGGATGGTTGCGGCGCCGTCGCGGCGCCGCGGCGTGCTGTCGCGCCGGGCCTGCGTGGCCTCGCTGGTGGCTGGGCCGGGCGCCTGGCTGGGGGCGCCGACGCTGGCGCACGCCAGTGGACAGCTGGAAGAGCCGTTGATGGATTCGGTGCGCAGCGCGCTCAGTTCGGCGGTGGCCGACCTGGCGCCGCCCGAGCCGTTCTTTGCCAGCACCGAGGCGCGCCTCGTGTACCTGCGCTGGCTGGGCGCCATGAGCGAGCGGCTGCGCAGCCGCAAGCCCGAGTGGGAGGTGCGGCGCGACTTCCTGCAGACCGTGTGGTATGAGTCCAAGCGCGCCGGGCTGGACGTCTCGCTGGTGCTGGGGCTGATCCAGGTGGAGAGCGCGTTTCGCAAGTTCGCCATCTCCCCGGCCGGGGCGCGCGGCTACATGCAGGTCATGCCGTTCTGGACGCGCGTGATCGGCGATGGCGACCCGGGCAAGCTGTTCCACATGCAGACCAACCTGCGCTTCGGCTGCGTGATCCTGCGCCACTACCTGGACCGGGAGCGGGGCGACCTCTACATGGCGCTGGGGCGCTACAACGGCAGCCGCGGCCGCGCGCCCTATCCCAATGCCGTCTTCGCGGCGCAGCGCAACTGGTTCTTTCAGGAGCGGACCTCGGCCGCCTGATCCTCCTGGCGCGCCGGGGCCGAGCCGGACAGGCGCGCCGCCCCGGCCAGCCGCGTGACCATGACCTGGTCGATGCGGTAGCTGTCCACGTCCAGCACCTCGAAGCGGTAGCCGTCCCAGTCCACGGTGTCGGTGCGCCGGGGCACGCGGCGCAGCATGACCATCAGGAAACCGGCGAGCGTCTCGTATTCCTCGGCGTGCGGCAGCTCGTCCAGGCCAACCGCATGCAGCACGTCGTCGATCGGCGTGGTGCCGTCGATCAGCCAGGAGTGCTCGTCGCGGCGCACGATCTGCTCCTCGTCGGCCGGGCCGACCAGGTCGCCCATGACGGTGCTCATCACGTCGTTGAGCGTCACCACGCCGACCACCAGGCTGTATTCGTTCACGATGACGGCGAAGTCCTCGTGCACCTGGCGAAACTGCTCCAGCACCTCGGCCAGCGACAGGCGGTCGGGCACGATCAGCACCTTGCGCACCAGGCCCTCCTCGGCCAGCGAGATCGGCTGGTTGTTGAGTGCGCGCTGGAACAGGTCCTTGGCGTCCACGTAGCCGACCACGTGGTCGATGTCGCGCTCGCACACCGGGTAGGTGGAAAACGGCTCGTTGGCGATGCGCGCGCGGATGAGCTCGTCGGGGTCGTCCCTCAGGAAGTAGGCGATGCGGTCGCGCGGCGTCATGCTGCCCACCACCGAGCGGTTGTCCAGCTCGAACAGGTTCTCGATGACCTGCTGCTCGCGCGCCGCCAGCACCCCCGAGCGCGCGCCGGCGTCCATCATGGCGAGGATGTCCTCGGAGGTGACGCGCTCGTCGCGCTGCGCCGGCAGGCCCGACAGGCGCAGCACCAGGTCGGCGGCGCGGCTGTAGAGCCAGATCAGCGGCCTGAACAGCCCCATGCACACCAGCATCGGACCGACCACGCGCACCGCCATGCGCTCCGGGTTGGCCATGCCGATGCGCTTGGGGATCAGGTCGGCGAAGAGGATGAACAGCGAGGTGACGACCAGGAATGAGGCCAGGAAGCCCAGGGTCTGGGCGCGCGCTTCGGGCAGCCACAGGGCCAGCAGCCCGCTCAGGTAGGGACTGAGCGCCCCTTCTCCGACGATGCCGCCCAGGATGGCGACCGCGTTCAGCCCGACCTGGACCACAGTGAAGTAGTCGCCGGGCTGCTCCTGCATGGCCAGCACGCGTTCTGCGCGGGGCTCGCCCTCGTCGGCCAGCTGGCGCAGGCGCAGCCGGCGCGCGGCCGCCAGCGAGAGCTCGGCCACGGAGAAGAAGGCGCTGGCGGCGATGAGCAGGGCGATGACGATCAGGCTTTCGGGCAGGGACATGCAGCGGCGGCATCCGCGCGGCAGGCGGG
>NZ_ALEE01000447.1 GCF_000282995.1 Melaminivora alkalimesophila | reverse complement strand
GCGGCAGGCGGGTGCTGCCGCGGGGCGGGGCAAGTGTAAGCGGCCCGCGGCCGTCCGCGCTCAGTGCGTGAAGCCGATGCGTTGCTTGCGCGCGCCAGCGGCCGGGGGAAGGTCGCCGGCTTCCACCTGGCCGCGCTGCCCCAGGCGGGCGTTGCCGAAGCCGGTCATGAGGGCCCGGCGCATCTCGCGTGGCGGCATGGCGGACAGCAGCTCCAGCACTTCGTCCAGCGGCTCGGGGTCGAAGTGCCGGCCCCAGTCGTGCTCGCCGCGGATGCCCTGGTACATGCGCAGCGCGATGGCGCGCGCCTGCTCGGCATCCGGGGCCTGGACCTCGAAGACGTTCATGCGGTTGAGGATCGGGTCCGGGATGCCGCGCTCGTCGTTGGCGGTGGTGATCCAGATGACCTGGCTGGCGTCGATGGCCACCTCCGCGAACTCGTCGGTGAAGTGCTGGGCGGTATCGTGCTCCAGCAGGCTGTAGAGCGCGCCGAGCGGGTCGTACTGGGCATCCGCGGCGGCCTTGTCGATCTCGTCCACGACGATCACGGGGTTGGCGAACTCGCCCTCGACCAGGGCTTCGAAGACCTTGCCGGGGCGCGCGCCTTTCCATTGCGAGGAGGAGCCCGACAGCAGCCACCCGGCCGTCATGGAACTCATGGGCACCAGGCTCATGCCGGTCCCCAGCAGCTCCGCCAGCTGGCGCGCGAAGTGGGTCTTGCCGATGCCGGGCGGGCCCAGCAGCAGCATGGGCGTGACCTCCAGCCCGTCGCGGCTGTCCTGCGCCAGCGCCACGTGGCGCTTCACGTCGTCCAGCACCTGAGCGAAGTTCGGCAGCTGTTCATAGAGGCCCGCCATCTCCGGCACGCCCGAGGGCTTGACCTGGAAACGCTCCGGGCCGCGCTCGAGCATGCGCTCGTACACGGCCCGCAGGTTCTCATGCTCGCGTGCGCTGCCACCGGCGTCCTGCAGGCGCGCGAGCTTGCGCTCGACCTCGCGGGGCTGGAAGACGCTGCGCATCTGCGCCACCGGCAGCGACAGGACGGGACCTTGGGTCACAAGGCTGCGGCTCGTCATGACTCGACTCCTGAAAACTAGCGTGTTGTTTCGATGACACGGGTCCATTCAAGCACGGCGCGGCGCCCGCGGCCGTGGGAACAATCCCGCATTCAACAGCCAGAAAAAAGCCGCCCGGGAAGGCGGCTCGCGTCTGTCAGGGCAAGGGGCCCGCAGGCCCTCCCTCAGGCGGCAGGTTGCTGGCCGCGGATGACCTGCTGCAGCTCGCCCGACTCGTACATCTCCATCATGATGTCCGAGCCGCCGATGAATTCGCCGCGCACGTACAGCTGAGGAATGGTAGGCCAGTGGCTGAAATCCTTGATGCCCTGGCGGATTTCCTGGTCGTCGAGCACGTTCACGGCGGCGATGTTCTGGGGCTCCACGCCGCAGGCCTTGAGGATCTGTACGGCGCGGCCGGAGAAGCCGCACATGGGAAAGCTGGCGTTGCCTTTCATGAACAGCACGATGTCGTTGTTCTTGACCAGTTGTTCGATACGTTCGCGGACGTCGCTCATGGATGGGTGCTCCTGGGAAGGTGGGGTGGGGCGGGCCGGGCCCGATGGGCGGATTATTTCACTGCGGGCCCCGCGGCCCCAGCTTTTGACCCGCCGGTGCATCGGGCTATGCCGCCGAGGTCCGCGCGGCTGGCAACGTCGGCGAGGCCCGCCGCGGCGAGTAGCCCGCGCACCGCGGCCGCCTGGTCCCAGCCGTGCTCCAGCAGCAACCAACCGCCCGGCGCGAGCCGCCCCGGTGCCTGGGCGGCGATGGCGCGCAGGTCGCGCAGCCCGTCCGCGCCGGCCACCAGGGCATCGATGGGCTCGTGCACGAGCGCGCGCAGGTGGGCGTCGCCCGCCGGGATGTAGGGCGGGTTGCTGACGATCAGGTCGAAGGGTCCGTCCACGCCATCCAGCCAGTGGGCCTGGGCGAAGCCGACGCGCAGGCCGAGCCGCTGCGCGTTCGCGCGCGCCACCTCCAGGGCAGCGGCGCTGCGGTCGGTGGCGAGCACGTGCGCGTCCGGCCGGGCATGGGCGAGCGCCAGCGCGATGGCGCCGCTGCCGGTGCCGAGGTCGGCAATGCGCGGCGCGGGCACCTCGTGCAGCAGCTCCAGGGCCCAGTCCACCAGCGTCTCGGTATCCGGGCGGGGGTCGAGCACGCGCGCATCGACGCCCAGCTCCAGGCCGTAGAACTCCTTCCTGCCCGTCAGGTAGGCGACCGGCTCGCCCCCGGCC
>NZ_ALEE01000446.1 GCF_000282995.1 Melaminivora alkalimesophila | reverse complement strand
CTCGCCCCCGGCCCGCCGGCGGCACAGCTCGGCAAAGACCGCTGCCGCGGGCGCCGGCAGCGGCTCTTCGTCGTGGCCGATCAGCCAGGCCCGGTCGTTCGCCGGGCGCCCGAGCACATGCAGCAGCAGCATCTGGGCGTCGATGCGCGCCAGGCCCTGGGACTGGGCCTGCTGCAGGGCGCAGCGCAGGGTCGGGGGAGTGTCCATCGGCAGGGGCACGGGGGCCGTCAGGCCGCCTCCATCTCGGCCAGCAGCGCGGCCTCGTGCGCCTGCTGCAGGGCGTCCAGCACCTCGTCGAGCTCGCCTTCCAGGATGGCGCCGAGCCGGTAGAGCGTCAGGTTGATGCGGTGGTCGGTCAGCCGGCCCTGCGGGAAGTTGTAGGTGCGGATGCGGTCGGAGCGATCGCCCGAGCCGATGAGGCCGCGGCGCAGGGCGGTTTCCTGGGCCAGGCGCTCGTTGCGCTCGCGGTCCTCCAGGCGCGCCTGCAGCACGGCCAGCGCCTTGGCCTTGTTGGCGTGCTGGCTGCGGCCGTCCTGGCATTCGGCGACGATGCCGGTGGGCAGGTGCACCACGCGCACGGCCGAGTCGGTCTTGTTCACGTGCTGCCCGCCGGCGCCGGAGGCGCGGAAGGTGTCGATGCGCAGCTCCGCCGGGTTGAGCGTGATCGCCTGGGCGGCGTCCGGCTCGGGCATGACGGCCACCGTGCAGGCGCTGGTGTGGATGCGCCCCTGGGCCTCGGTCTCGGGCACGCGCTGCACGCGGTGACCGCCGGATTCGAAGCGCAGGCGGCCGTAGGCGCGCTCGCCCTCGATGCGCAGCACGATCTCCTTGTAGCCGCCGAGTTCGCTCTCATGGCTGGCCATAACCTCCACCCGCCAGCCGACGTTCGCGGCATACCTGCTGTACATGCGGGTGAGATCTGCGGCAAAGAGCGCCGACTCATCGCCGCCCGTCCCCGCGCGGATTTCTACGAAAGCGCTGCGTGTCTCATCTGGATCCTTGGGCAGCAGAAGACGCTGCAGCTCGACTGCTAGTTGGGCCAGCTCCGCTTCGCAGGCGGCAATTTCCTCTTGTGCCATCACGGCAAAATCGGTATCTGATGCGAGTCCGCGTGCGGTCTCTAGATCACGACTTCTTTGTTGGTAACGGGCCCAGCGTTCCGCTGTGGCTGAGACCTCGGCGTGTTCGTGCGAGAGGGCCGTGAACGCGCTCATGTTTTCCATCACGTCGGCTTGGCCGAGCAAATAGTTCAGCTCCTGCAGGCGCCGCGCTCGCTTTTCCAGCTGGCGTTCGAAGTGGGGGTGCATGAAGTTTGCAAAAATAAGAATGGCACCCGATATCGCCGATTATGACTGGGTGCCGAAAAATCAAAAACACGGCAGCAACTGCGCTTCTTTGATTCTGTGAAAATGATTTAAAAGGGAGTCTTGACCACTTCGCTCCAGCTGCGACGCCAGCCCTTGCGTTCACAAGCATCAAAGCCCTTCACTGTTCCGCCTGCGCCGGTCATGTAGCCTGTCTCATCTGAGCATTCCTTCGGCGGATTGAGTTCAACGTGACCTTCATTGGTCTTTCCGATCAGGTTGCGCGAGGTAACGTTACCCCGTGTGAATCCACCATCCGCAATCGAAACCACCGAATACAGATCAGCGATGCCGTCGGAGTTATAGTCAAAAGATCGTTTGTTTTTTCCTGTCAAGGCGTCGACGAGATACATGTTGTTCGGCACGTTGCTGGTGGCGGTGCAGGACTCCAGGCTGAGGCCCTTGTCCTCAGGAATGAAAGAGGTGAGCCAGACGCTCCCGCCCAGGTTAGCTACATCGCCTACTACGCGCTCCCCGTTGGGCATGGCGCCCGGGTAGGTGATCACCCCGAGCTTGATCATCCAACCTTTCTTGGTATTCCAGTCCACTTCGTTACTACTGATCTGGTAGAACTTGCGCCCTGACGCTGAACCCTCTCCCTCCTTTCGGGACGAGACATCGATGGTCTGCTCGACGAGATCATCTGCACTCACCTGACCGAGGCCAGCCACGTCGTCTTCGCCGATGGGCGTTCTGTCCCAGATACCGAAGATGGCTTGCTGGGTAGCGGGAGTAGAGAGGTCATCTTCGTCCAAGAGTATGCCTGTGCCGACCACCACGATCGCCCCGCACAATGTGTTTTCGCTGTGCGAGCAGGTGTTGCCGTCGCCGGGATGGACCTGCCAGGCCGGAGCAGCATAGATTGGCTGGTTCCTGCCGCCGGGCGTGGTGAATAGCGGTCGATTGTAGGAAACGCTGAGTTTTTGCGAGCGAAGATCGAAACGCCACAGGTTGCCGGACGCATCACCCGCGTACGCTGCGATGATTTTCCTGTTGATGTCACGTACTGCAACCACACCACCCAGACCACGGTTCTTCATAGTGCTGACGTCGTTGTTGTAGGCGGGGGGAAGGGGGATGAATTTCACCAGCCTGCCGGTCAAGGCCTCAGTGATGTAGAGACCGACCGACCTACCTGCGCCGGCATAATGTCCGCTGGTGTTGAGCATGACCCAAGTTCCGTCATCCAATTGCCCGGCTGTTGGGGTATTGGTCACATTGCCCAGGTCGCCATAACCCGGTGTCTTGTCATCCACTTCCCAAAGGAAATCGTTCTTGGTTGGGGTCCGGTCCCTGGCGTTGAGCGGCGAGTTGAGCGCAAACAGAAACTTGCCAGCGCGCCCGCCACTGCCAAGGACCACTTGCTTCCAGGAGGTCCCGCTGTAGATGTCTTCCTCAGCCAGTGGACCATCCAGAACATATTCGAACTGGTAGTTGGGATCGGCAAGAGTCGTCTGCTTTCCCATGGCTCCCTTGGGCATGAATGAAGCCAACTGTTCGCCCATGCGAACCGGTGAGCCGCCCGAGTTCACCTCCGTGTCCGACTTGGCTGCGTTGATCACGTGCACCTTTCCGTCGTTGGTGGCAGCGTAAATGGCTGCAGGCAAAGCCTTCTTGCCCTCTACATAGCCTGCGTAGTCTTCCCTGCCGGCCACATCGCCGTAGCTGGAATACCCCATGTCCTGCCTTCCGCCGACGTAGACCGGAGGGGAGTTCACCGATGCGGCTATGCCGGTAGCACGATTGCGGTACGGAGCGCCATTGCGGTTCTGCAGGCCGTTCTGGCCCAACAGGTAGCGGATGAATGTCGAGTCGGATTTCTGCAACCCATCCGAATCGAGTTCGCTTCTGAGATCGCCCGGCAGGCTGGAAAGTGAGGTGTTGTAGCTCAGTTCCAGGCGCGTTCCTGAGCTGACACCGGGGTCGTAGTTCGACAACGCATAAATCTTGCGTTTCTGAACCGTTGGCATGCGCAGATTCGCGGACCAGACAGGCACCGGCTTCCCAGTGGCGTCCACATTAAGAAAATCGCCATCGGTGTCCAAGGCAAAGCCTTTGATATCTCCAGTATTGTCTGAAGTCTGGTATTCGGTGGTGAAGGAGATTTGGCCTCCAAGACTGTTCAGATTCCCGCTATCTCCCGACACGGCAACACCGGCGTCATTGCCGCTGCCCACCATGGAGCTCAGTGCGTCATCAATGGCACGGCGTACGTCATCACCAGAATACACGCTGTACGCTTTGCCGCCTCCAGCAAACCCGGCGTGGATGAAGTCGTTGATGCGCATGTGCTCACCGGCAGTAGCAAGGTCGATGGTCCGGCCGTCGGACCACTCGGGCTGGGTATAAGTGAGGTCGCCCGCCAGCCATTTGTTGCGATAGTCCTCGATTTGTGCCCAGGTCAACCTTCCTCCGGAAATATCACTGCGCTCGCCCGTAGGGGTCAGGCCCCAGCCGATGGTAAAGGTGGTCATGTTCTGCCAGAAAGTAGGGTTGTTCTGCCCGGGCACTGGTGGAACATTATTCGGCAAGCGAGAACTGAAATCCGAGTTCCAGAAGTAGTTGGCAGCCAGGTCCGCCAATCCGTTCTTGCTTTTCCCGCCATTGGAGTATGGAACGTACATGCTGCGAGCAGCAATTCGTTTCGCTTCATCCGCATCGTTATGGCCGCTGGCTCCTGCAGGCCGATATTGCATGGTCGCCGGCTTGCCGTTGGGATTGCCGCTGAAATTCGTTCCTATGAGATTGGTGTATTGTGCTGCTGGCAGTTCGCTGGAACTGGCATCGTTCCACGCCCCGTCAGAAAACAGAATCGTATAGGACCGGCGACAGGCTAGATCGGTACCGTCTGTTTCGTTGGCTGTGCTGGTGGGATCGTTTTTCCAGGGGTTTCCTTGGCTGCGATCGCTTGTTCTGGCATAGTATTTGGCAGCAAGGGAATAAATCTGATGGGTCGGAGTCCCGCCTAAGGCATCGACCCCATAAAGCCAAGTATAGAGTTGGGTTTTCCAGTTGTTTCCTGGTTCGTCACGGAAATAACGCACGCCTCGATTGATGGTGGTTCTGTAACTGTAGCCACCGGAATTTCTTGCGGCGTCGCTGTACTGGACATAGCCGATTCTGAATTTGTCTTCGTAGGGATGGATGGCTTGGCCCATGGCCGTGCTCAAGGCAGCAATACGAGTCCTGTACCACTTGTACCAATTCAGTATGTTTTTGCGCTCTGCTGTAGCGGGGCATGTAGATGCCCCGGGGCCGCCGCAATCCGTGCGCTGGTGATTCAGAGGGAGGGGTACGGGGGCGGTTGATGTGAACGTTATTTCAACGGAAGAGCGGCTCGAGCATGCGTTGTTGTTACAATTCACATAGGTGAATTTTCTGCCTGCAGGAACTGAATTGTTGGTCGACTCTTTGTGGTCCGGAACATAGAAGGACTGATATAGACCATAGTTTCCGCTTTGGTAGCCAAACATTTTTGATGCTTGGTTGTCGACAAATGTGTAGTTGTTGGCTTCTGCGCTGCCGTCCGGTTTTATTCTTGGCAGATAGGTGATGCGTGGATTGTAGTACTGCGTGTTGATGTCGCTGGATCGCATTTGATACCAGCCATAGGTGTTCACGACATAATTGCTAGGGGTGATGTAGTATGATCCCCCATTCGAGCGGGAGGTGCAGTACTGTCCCCCAGCAGCGCGATACGGAATATATTTGTCCGTTGTTCCTGGCACCAGTGTGTCCGTATAGTAGCCTGCCGGGCAGACCTTGGTTGTGCAGTTATTTCCGCTGGCGTTGGTGCAAGCGTTGTTGACGTTATACCCCTCTTGGTACTCCAGAGCCATCGATCCGGAATTGTCCAGGACAAACATCAGATTGGGTTTGGCTCCAGATACTGCATTCAGCAGCGGGCCCTGAGCGGGCGCGCTGGCCGCCTGCGCGCTGCCCGGAAAAATCACTGCCAGGGTCAAAGCCAAACCCAAGGTCAAGCCAAGCGTGTCAGCGCTGTATCGGCTATGTCGCCACTTCATGACAGAGGCTTGTTTCGTTTTTCGAAAGTTCATGATCGTTCTCCCTTCGTGAACGCCCTGGAACAAGGGAATTTTTGCCTTGTGTGATGCTGAGGTACGTGTCGGGCTTCAGGCATGGATGATTTAGCGCCAGCAATCACCTACGGCGAGTCCGCTTGCGGCGCTCTCCAGTCCCTTGACGCCCAAACTGTCCAAGGTCAGATCACCGCAGCGATCGACCGCCATGCTGCCACTCCGCTTGGCCTTGAGCAAAAAAGCAGGCGGATTATTGGCTGCGCTGACTTCGATGGTATAGCTTGGGGTTCCTGTTTTCGGGGACTGTTGTAGAGCGGCAGGCAGCATGCCTACCTGGATCCGCTTGGTCGCATCGTTGTTGGAATCCGAATCCAGGGTGTAACGATCATTGGCTGAATAATAGCGTTGCATAAACTGTGCGGATTCCTGCAGGATTCCCTGAGCCTCGCTACGCTTGGAACGTCTGACGTGTTCGGTGTAGTTGGGCAAGGCCACCGCGGCAATGATGCCGATGATGGCTACAACGATCATCAATTCTATGAGCGTAAAACCTTCGTCTTTCCGAAACGTTCGTGCGATCATCGTGATAGTCCTGTGTGTGTGGGAAGAATTGTGAAGCACTTCATCCACGCGTCAGAAGAGACTGCATCCATGCCTCACCGCCCAGTTTGGCCTTGCCAGACGAGCCATCGAAGCTTGCGTTGTTGGAAAACCCACGTGCTGTAATGAGGTAGCCCTCTAATTTCGGAGTGCTAACGGTTTCCAGCTTTTGTATCACGCATAGAGGCGGATTGCTGAGTTGTGCCGAATCCGCTGCAGCCATGGCGCCTATGTGTCGTTTGAAATATTTATCCGGCACGCGAATTAGGGAAGGGCTTCCATCTTCCCAATTGGTGGCATTGCGCCATTTCGCACTGCTGTCCTGCTCTGATGTAATAACAGGATCCTTAATAATCTTCGAGCGCAGTCCGGTTGATCCCCATTCGGAATATTCCTTGTCTTCGCCATCATAGATGGCAACCTGTTCGCAGAAGCGCAACGCCGTCTCCGCCGCTTCCCTGGCTGTATATGCGGAGCGTATGCCATTGACGCTGCGCTCGGCTTGGGTTGCATTGCGTATGGCAAAAGTTCCCAGTAACGATAGGATGACGATCAGGATCAGGGAAATAACAAGGACCGTGCCTCGTTGATAGCTGGGTGCAGGCTTGCGAAGCCGCGCTGTCTGACAGCTGTATTTTTCTTGCATGATAGACAGGATATAAATCCGTAGTGTCATGGAGGGGTCACCAAGCGATTGCGCAGCAAGACCGTCGTGGTGAATGCTCGTCGCAAATAGTTGTCGGTTATGCCTCTATCGACGTTTTCACAGTCCTTGTATTTCATGGCTCCGTCTGGCGCATCCTGGACCGGGAGCTCGCTGCGCATGATCACGCATATCCGTACGCTGAGCACCCGCGACCACCGATCCTGGGTTGGGTCCGTGATGGTTCCTGAAGATGGCAGAGCATCTATTTCGGCGGCTGTGGCGTATTTGATGATCTGGTGTTTCATGACGTCATAGCTGCTGGCCAGCTCAAGCGAACCCTGAGTAGCTATGCCATAGCGTATGACCATGTCTTCGACGTCCGGAAGCAGCGGCTGTGCAGAACCGATGGCATTGGCTCCGCTCCCGGATTTTTCCGTCCCTTGGCAGGAGAGGCTCGGTTGCCCTCCATTGGTTTTCACAAAGTATCGATTGTCGGCGAGTGCATACGGCCCTGCTGGCGGGTTGATGGCCGGTGCGACCTGAGATGGTTCCACTCTCAAAATACCATTGCCGATGCAGTTGGTGGGATCCCCCGCGTTTGTTGGTGACGTGTTGTCGGGTGTGGCTTCGTAGCGTATGGCGAGAGCTGCAGGACCGGGCCCGGATTTGCACGACAGGTTATCAAAGGGAGCCCCCACGTTGTCGAAACCATGATCACAACCGCGAACCGCCAGACCGCTATAATTCCCCATGACAGTCGATTCAGACGCCGGCCGAAGCTGCTGGGAATATCCTGCTTGTTTGACTTGCTGTTGAATGAGATTCAACGCGAGAATGCCATCTTCGTTGAGCTGGGTTTCTAGTTGGGAAATTCGGCTGTTCCGGCTGGATGAAACGTATGCCTGAAGGCTGGCTGCGAGGATCACCAATCCGATGGTCAGTGAGATCAGGAGTTCGAGGAGGGTGAAGCCCTGGACGGTCTGCGCATGCGGAGTGGGTTTCTCTGAGTATCTTCTCAGTGGCGGATGCATGAATGGACTCATAATGTGATCCGAAACGACATGCAGTTGACGGAGTCGGCGTTGCTGATGTTCGCGCCGGCTGGGCAGTCTTTGCGACCTCGGCCAAATCCACTGCTTTCTTCTGGAGCCGTCCATATCAACCATATATTAAGGATGCGCGTGGCCGGAAGGCTTTCCATGTCCGGTGGAGCAGGGGTGAATTCGGTCTCGACATAGGCAGTCCCGCCGGGTAGGCGGTTCGCGACTGTGGTCAACCATTGTTCCTTGTCATAGTTGGCTAGCGGCGTACCGCAGGTATTGGTTGGCTGAGTGGGGTCGGTGGCATCCACGATACAGTTTGCGATGGGCGTCGTCGGATTCGTGGCTGCGCTCGTGCGCGTGCTCGGAGCATAGGAGTCGGTGATCCCGTAATCATCGAAGCCGTTAAGGTTGGCGCGAGCCCGCTCCGCATAGTCGGTGACGAGGCTCAGGCCGTTGGCTTGCATCCGGGAGAACTGGTTGTATTTGATGGAGGCGCTGGTTACCCCTGCCATGCCCAACAGTGCAATGGCCATGATGACCATTGCCACCAATACCTCAATCAGCGTGGCGCCTTGCTCAGGCAGGAGGGTCGAAGATCTGTTCACAATATGACTCCGCTCCATTGATATCAACGTTCATTGCTGCCGCAATCCGCGCTGTCTGCGACGTGTCGCATGCGTCCGGGCTTGCTGATGCAGAGTGCCTTGCGTGCCCAGGGAGTAGAACTCGTGGATACATAGCCGTTGGCGTCGATATTGACGGCGTTGTTGTTGGAGTTGAGCAGGCCATTCGGAAGAAATACGAAACGCCCGGGCCTGGTCAGGGTGATGTCCTGGATGCCGCGCAGGGAAGTCTGTCGCAGCAGCAGTTCGTCACCATTCGTTGATGAGTAATTGAAATTTCCATCTCCATCGTTGTTGACGAAGACAATCCAACCGCTGGCAAAGCCGTTTGCTCCAGAGGAACTGATGCAACTGGTACTGGTATCGGTAGCGACGCGACACATGACCACCGGACGGGCACGCGCGATCGCTTCAGTACGTGCCAGACGCAGACTTCCGGTGAAAGCATTGATGGCGCTGGATGCCCGCCAGTCAGCCAGGAAACGCGCCATGGATGGAGCTGCGATGCTCACTAGTACAGCTAGAACAGCAATCGTAACCAGAAGCTCAATGAGCGTAATCCCCTGGTTGGGTCGTCCAATATTGTTCGCTTTGGTGGGCATGTTCGATGATTCCTGGTGCCTTGCAAGCGAGGGCGTTGGGGTAGCGGAAGGCAAGTGTCTTGCTGTCGTCCCTGCACAAGGCTCACATTCGAGCGCAGGCTGGCAACTCGATTCTAGAAGGCGACAACCTTTGAGTCATGGCCGCTCGGGCGCGCGAAGCTGCCGCTGGTCGGGTTGTAAGTGGGCCGAACAGCTGTGGTGGTGATGGGGCACCCTAGGAACGCCCCGCAGGGTTACCGTGTCGTTTGCCGCAGGAACAGGCGCGAGACGGCCTGGGCCGTCTGCTCGCGCGCCGTGGCGTCGCCGGCGCGCAGCTCGGCCAGCGTGCCGTGCAGCATCTTCTGCGACAGGCCGCGCGAGAGCGCCTCGAGCACGGTGTCGATGTCCTCGCCCCGGGCCAGCAGTTTCTTGGCACGGGCGATCTCGGCCGTGCGCCACTCGTCGGTCTGGCGGTGCAGCTGCTGGATGAGCGGCACCACTGCACCCGACTGGCCGGCCGGGCGGCGCAGGTCCATCCAGTGCATGAAGCTCTGTACGCCAGCGTCGATGATGGCTTCGGCCTGGGCGACCGCCGCTT
>NZ_ALEE01000445.1 GCF_000282995.1 Melaminivora alkalimesophila | reverse complement strand
CCCGCCGCTTGGCGGCTGGCCTGCGCGGTCTGCACCACGCCGGCGAGGTCGTCCACGGTGTAGAGATAGACGTCGCCGAGTTCCCTGACTTCCGGCTCGATGTCGCGCGGCACCGCCAGGTCGACCATGAAGATCGGGCGGTGGCGGCGCTTCTTCAGGGCCCGCTCCACGGCCCCCAGGCCGATGATGGGCAACTGGCTGGCGGTGCAGCTGATGACGGCGTCGAATTCGTGCAGGTGCGCCGGCAGGTCGGCCAGGCGCATGACCTCGCCGCCGAAGCGGGTGGCGAGCTTCTCGCCGCGCTCGAGCGTGCGGTTGGCGATGGCGATCCGGCGGGGGTTCTTGGCGGCGAAATGCGTGGCGCACAGCTCGACCATCTCGCCCGCACCGACGAACAGCACGCGGATGGCGGACAGGTCCTCGAACAGCTGGCCGGCCAGGCGCACGGCGGCGGCCGCCATGCTGATGCTGTGGGCGCCGATGTCGGTGCTCGAGCGCACCTCCTTGGCCACGGCGAAGCTGCGCTGGAACAGCTGGTTGAGCGTGCTGCCCAGGGCGCCCGCGCCTTTGGCGGCGCGCACCGCGCTCTTCATCTGGCCGAGGATCTGGGCCTCGCCCAGCACCATGGAGTCGAGCCCGCTGGCAACGCGGAAGGCGTGGCGCGCGGCCAGGCCGTTCTCCAGCCGGTAGGAATGCGAGCGCAGCACCTGCGGGCTCACGCCGCCGCTGTGTGCCAGCCAGTCGAGTGCGTGGTCGATGGCGGGCGTGGGCGCAGCGCAGTAGATCTCGGTGCGGTTGCAGGTGGAGAGGATGGCGGTCTCCACCTGGCGGTGGCGCCCCGCGCCGTTGGCCAGCGACTCGCGCAGGCCGTGCAGGGTGGGCGCGATCTGGTCGAGCGCGAAGGCAAAACGGCCCCGCAGGTCGAGCGGGGCGGTCGTGTGGTTGATGCCGAGGGCCCAGACTGCCATGGGGTCGCATTATAAAATTTGCGCTGCAACCGGGTAGAGGCCGGGGGCGAGGCCTTGATTTGCATCAAGCGGTCATGGATGCGCTGTCGCTGTTGAACCACCTGCTGAGTTTCTTTGCGCCGGCGCTGGCCGTGGGCGGGCTGTTGGCGCTGGCCGCCCGCATGGCACTGCCCGGGCTGGCACGCGGGCGCTCGCTGGCCGGCGCC
>NZ_ALEE01000444.1 GCF_000282995.1 Melaminivora alkalimesophila | reverse complement strand
CCCCCCCCAGCCAGTGGCTGTGGCTGCGCGCCTGGCGGGGCTAAAAAGGGGCCCTCAGCCAGCGGCATCGGCCGGTGGCTGCCCCGCGGCGGCGCGCTCGTCCAGGAGCGGCGCCTCCGGGGTCACCAGCGTGGTCGCGGGCGGCGACAGCTGCAGGCCCTCGCGCCGCAGCGCCTCCAGGATGGCAAACAGCAGGTCGCTGCGCACGCCGCCCACCTGCCGCGGACTGGCGACCCAGCCGATCGCCAGGAAGGTGAGGGTGCCGTTCTGGATGCCTTCGAGCTGCACCACCGGGGCTGGGTCGTCCAGCACCGCCTCGTGGGCCTGGAAGGCTGCCAGGATCAGCTCGCGCATGCGCTGGGCGTCGGTGGTGAGCGGCGCCGGCAGGCGCAGCATGAGCCGCCCCTGGGCGCCGGTGAGCGTCACGTTGCGCACCGTCTTGGTGATGAACTCGGAGTTCGGCACGATGACGGTGGAGCGGTCCCACTGCTGGATCTCGGTGGCGCGCACGTTGATGCGGCGCACGTCGCCTTCGGTGTCGCCCAGCACCACCCAGTCGCCCACGCGCACCGGCCGCTCGGCCAGCAGGATCAGGCCGGAGATGAAGTTCTGCACGATCGCCTGCAGGCCAAAGCCGATGCCCACCGACAGGGCGCTGGCCACCCAGGCGATGCGCTCCACGCTGATGCCCAGGCCTGCCAGGGCGATGGCGATCACCACCACCCCGCCGATGTAGCCCAGCAGCGTGGTGATGGAGCTTTGCATCCCCGGCTCCAGCGCGGTGTTCGGGAAGTAGCGTTCGGCCAGCCAGCGCTTGAGCATGCGGATCGCCATGAAGCCCGCGACCAGCACCGCCACCGCCGTCGCCAGGGACTGGGGAGCGAGCACGAAGTCGCCGATCTTCAGGCTGCCGCCCTGCAGGCTGCCGCGCCGGAACAGCTCGTCCGGGCCGGTGCCGAAGGGCGCCATCAGGGCGATTGCCATGTAGAACAGCAGCAGCACCCGCAGCGCCCCCGAGGCCAGCACCGCCAGTTGGTCCAGCAGGCGCGGCTCCAGGCCGAGCGCGGTGTGCAGGTGGCGCCCGACCATGCCCTGGGAAGACAGCAGCGCCTCGCTCAAGTCCTCCGCCAGCAGGCACAGCAGGTAGGTCGTGGCGAACACCACGCCGGACCACACGGTCTGGCGCGCCAGCATGCCGGCCAGCGCCACGTAGCCGAGCGCCAATCCGAGCAGGGCGGCCAGCACCGCCAGGGCCGCTGCCGCCAGCACCACGCCCAGCCACAGGGGCCGGACCTCCATCTGCACCGCCGCCTCCAGCGGCGCTGCGGGCTCGGTGGCCGCGGGCTGCGCCACCCGCACCACGCGGCGGCGCGTGCGCGCGAGGAAGGCCGCCAGCGCCAGCGACAGCAGCAGCGCCGCCAATGCATGCGTGAACACCTCGGCCGACAGGCTCACGCCCAGCAGGGCGTTGAGGTCGCCGGCCAAGGCGCCTGCGGCGGACAGCAGGGCGATCCACCAGGGGTAGGGTGCCAGGCGCCGTGCCTGGGCGTCCGACAGCGGCAGCAGGCGCCAGCTCGGCCGCCGGCGCGCCAGCAGCGCGTTGCCCAGGCTGATGACGAAGGCGGCGTAGGCCCCGGCGCGGATGCTCGCATGCTCCAGCGCGCGCAGCAGCTCCGAGGGGGGCTGCCCGGCCGCGAGCGCAGCCCAGGCCGCCTGCAGGGCCGCCGCCACCAGCAGCACATTCGCGCCGATGGCCAGGGCCGCGAGCAGCGAGCGCCGCAGCCGCGTGGCCGGCAGGTGTGCGGGCAGCAAGCGCAGCAACAGGCGCTGCAGCGCCCAGGGCGCGACCGTGGCGAGCGCGAGTGCGAGCAGCACGGAGCCGAGGAAGGCCGGGCGGCGCGCCGGTTGGGTGGCGCTTGCGACCGCCGTGG
>NZ_ALEE01000443.1 GCF_000282995.1 Melaminivora alkalimesophila | reverse complement strand
GACCGCCGTGGCCAGCTCGGTGGCCAGCGACTGCAGGCGCGCCCGGTCCCCCGCGGAGGCGTTGCGCAGGTTCCGCCAGAAGGCGGCGCTCAGGGGCGAATCGGTGCGCGAGCTCAGCGCTGCCTGGAACTGGGCGTGGCGCTGGCGCGTCAGCTCGTTGGCCCGCTGGCTGGCGTCCACACTGACCAGGCGCGCCAGCTTGAGTTCGCTGTCCAGGGCGGCGCGCTGGCGCGTCAGGCTGGCGCGCTGCTGCACCACGTCGGGCGCATCGCCCGGTGCGCCCTTGTCGGGCGCCGGCCCAAGCCCCTCGAGCCGCGCGTCCAGGTCGGCGAGTTCGGCGCTGCGCTGCGCCGCCAGGCGTTCGGCGGCGGCCCCGATGGCGCTGGCCTCGGCGACCAGGCGGCGCCCGTCGTCCTCTTCCCGGAGTTTTTGCGGGATGGCCTCCAGCCGCTTGCGCAGCTCTTCCACGCTGGGGGTCGGGAGGCTGTCCGGGCCACTGCCCGCGGAGCCGTTGCCGGGGCGGGGAATGGGCCCGAGGGGGGTGTCCGCGGCCAGTCCCTGCAGCGGCAGGAGCGCC
>NZ_ALEE01000442.1 GCF_000282995.1 Melaminivora alkalimesophila | reverse complement strand
CGGCAGGAGCGCCAGCCACAGCCACAGCAGCAACCATGGCGGCAGCAGGCGGTTGCCCTGGCGGGCGGTGTGCCAAAGCGGGGCGGGCGGGGCAATGCGCGGCATGGGCGCGATTGTCCGGCAGCGGTACGGTGACCGCGTGCAGGAAGCGTCCTATTTGGTATCCGGCCTCGGGGAGGTGCCTCCTGGGCAGCCGCCCCGGCTCAGCCGGCCGGGCAGAACAGCTCGACGCGGTCGCTGATGATGCCGTCGGTGTCCAGCTGCAGCAGGCGCTCGGCCGCCCACTCGTCGTTCACGGTGTAGCTCAGCGTGCGCAACCCTGCCTGGCGGGCGCTGGCGACCAGCGTCGCGTCCCACAGCGCGTGGTTGCACACCAGGGCGCCGCAGCCCAGCTGCTGCGCCGTCTCGAGCCAGCCCTCGTGCAGCTGGTCCAGCAGCAGCCCGCGCGGCAGCTGCGGCGCGACCTCGCGCGCGCCCGAGAGCGCCAGTGGCTGAAAGGAGGTCAGCAGCGGCGGCACGGACTGCCCGTGCCACAGCCGCGCCGCCAAGCCGGCGACCGCGCGGCCGGTCGCCTCCTCGGTGCCCGGCGTGGGCTTGATCTCGATGTTGAGCAGGTGGCCGTTGGCGATGCACCAGCGCGCCAGTGCCTCGAGCGTGGGGATCGGCTCGCCGGCATACTGGCGCGAATGCCAGCTGCCGGCATCGAGCTGTGACAGCTGGGACCAAGCCTGCTCGCCGGCGATGCCCCGGCCGTTCGTGGTGCGCTCCAGGCTCGCGTCGTGCAGCAGGAAGACGACGCCGTCGGCGCTCAGCTTGGCATCGCACTCGAACATGCGCCAGCCGTGCGCTGCGCCCAGGCGGAAGGCGGCCAGGGTGTTCTCCGGGGCGAGCCGGCCGGCACCGCGGTGCGCGATCCAGCGGGGGTAGGGCCAGGGAGCCAGGGCGTTCATGGGGCCTCCTCGGTATCCAGGTTCAGATGCGCTTGCCGGTCTGGGCGTCGAAACTGTGGATGCGCCCGGCGCGCGGCGTGACCCGCAGCGTCTCGCCGGGCCGCGGCGCCGGCGCGCCTTCCTCGACACGCACCACCACCAGCTCGTCGCCCAGGCGGCCATAGACCAAGCGCTCAGCGCCCAGCAGTTCCACCGTCTCGACCTGCACATGCCAGCCGTCGTGCCCCACGTCCAGGTGCTCGGGGCGGATGCCGAAGATCTGCCCCGGGGTGCCGCCCGGGGCGTTCTTGAGCAGGTTCATGGGCGGCGAGCCGATGAAGCTGGCAACGAAGGTCGAGGCGGGGGTGTGGTAGACCTCCTCGGGCGTGCCGAACTGCTCCATGTTGCCGGCGTTCATGACGATGATGCGCTCGGCCAGCGTCATGGCCTCGACCTGGTCGTGCGTGACGAAGAGACTCGTGATGCCCAGCTCGCGGTGCAGTTTTTGAATCTCCAGGCGCGTCTGCACGCGCAACTTGGCGTCCAGGTTGGACAGCGGCTCGTCGAACAGGAAGACCTGCGGCTGGCGCACGATGGCCCGGCCCATGGCCACGCGCTGGCGCTGCCCGCCCGAGAGCTGGCGCGGCGTGCGCTCCAGCAGGTGCGACAGCTCCAGGATCGTGGCCGCCTTGTCCACGCGCGCGCGGATCTCCTCCTTGGGCACCTTGGCGATCTTCAGCCCGTAGGCCATGTTGTCGAACACGCTCATGTGCGGATACAGCGCGTAGTTCTGGAACACCATGGCGATGTCGCGCTTGGCCGGCTCCAGGTTGTTCACCACGCGGGGGCCGATGTGCAGCTCGCCGCCGGTGATCTCCTCCAGGCCCGCGACCATGCGCAGCAGCGTGGACTTGCCGCAGCCCGAGGGCCCGACGATGACCACGAACTCGCCGTCGCGGATCTCGGCGTTCACGCCGTGGATGACCGGCACGGCGCCCTTGCCGCTGCCGTAGGTCTTGGTGATGTTCTTCAGGGAAATGGAAGCCATAGGGATATCGGTTGTCGGGTAGCCAGGAGCGACTGCGGGCGGATCACTTTTCCGTGTCCACCAGGCCCTTGACGAACCACTTCTGCATCAGGATCACCACCACGGTGGGCGGCAGCATGGCGATGATGGCCGTGGCCATGACGATGTTCCAGTCGACGGCCGCCTCGCCGCCGGCGAGCATGCGCTTGATGCCGATGACCACCGGGTACATCTCCTCGCTGGTGGTCATCAGGAGCGGCCACAGGTACTGGTTCCAGCCGTAGATGAACTGGATCACGAACAGCGCCGCGATCGAGGTGCGCGACAGCGGCACCAGCACGTCGACGAAAAAGCGCATGGGCCCGGCGCCGTCGATGCGCGCCGCCTCCACCAGCTCGTCGGGCACGGTGAGGAAGAACTGCCGGAACAGGAAGGTGGCCGTCGCCGAGGCGATCAGCGGCAGGGTGAGGCCGGCGTAGCTGTTGAGCAGGCCCAGGTCGGCCACCACCTTGTAGGTCGGCAGGATGCGCACCTCCACCGGCAGCATCAGTGTCAGGAAGATGGCCCAGAAGCACAGCATCTTGAACGGGAAGCGGAAGTACACGATGGCGAACGCCGACAGCAGCGAGATCGCGATCTTGCCCACCGTGATGACGATCGCCACCACGAAGCTCACCCACATCATGCGCACCACGTTGGTGTTGGAGCCCAGCTTGCCCGAGCCGAACAGCGCGGCCTGGTAGTTTTCCCAGAAATGGCTGCCGGGCAGGAGCGGCATGGGCGACTGCACGATCGCGTCGGCCGTGTGCGTGGAGGCGACCAGCGCCAGGTAGAGCGGAAAGGCGACGATCGCCACGCCGAGCAGCAGCACGGCGTGGGAGATGAAGTTCAGCCAGGGATTGCGGTCGATCATGTCAGTACTGGACCTTCTTTTCCACGTAGCGGAACTGCACCACGGTCAGCGCCACGACGATCAGCATCAGGATCACCGACTGCGCGGCCGAGCCACCCAGGTCCAGCGCCTTGAAGCCGTCCTGGTAGACCTTGTAGACCAGGATGGAAGTGGACTGCCCGGGCCCGCCCTGGGTGGCGGCGTCGATGATGCCGAAGGTGTCGAAAAACGCGTAGACGATGTTGATCACCAGCAGGAAGAAGGTCGTGGGCGACAACAACGGCAGCTGGATGTTCCAGAAACGCCGCCAGGCGCCGGCGCCGTCGATCGAGGCGGCCTCGATCAGCGCCTTCGGGATCGACTGCAGCCCCGCCAGGAAGAACAGGAAGTTGTAGGAGATCTGCTTCCACACCGAGGCAATGACGATCAGCGCCATGGCCTGGTTGTCGTTCATCATGTGGTTCCACCCGTAGCCCAGGCGGCCCAGGTAGTAGGTGATGACGCCGATCGAGGGCGAGAACAGGAACACCCACAGCACGCCCGCAATCACCGGGGCCACCGCATAGGGGACGATCAGCAGCGTCTTGTAGACCATCGCGAAGCGCACGATGCGGTCCGCGAAGATCGCCAGGGCGAGCGCCAGCACGATGCCGATGCCCGCCACCAGCAGGGAGAACAGCGCCGTGCGCTTGAAGGAATTCAGGTAGGCCGGGTCGTCCAGCAATTGCTGGAAGTTCTGCAGCCCCACCCATTCGGTGCTCATGCCGAAGGCGTCTTCCATCTGGAAGGACTGCATCACCGCCTGCCAGGCGGGCCAAAAGAAGAAGATGCCGATGATCAGCAGCTGCGGAGCGATCAGCACCCAGGGCAGCCAGGCCGAGCGGAACAGTACGCGTTTTTCCATGGGCGTTCAAAAAACAAAAAACCGCCGGCGCACGCGGGCGGCCGTCGGGTCAGGGG
>NZ_ALEE01000441.1 GCF_000282995.1 Melaminivora alkalimesophila | reverse complement strand
AGGCACGCTGCTGCAGCCGGCCAGCGCCAGGGCGCACGCCAGCGGTGAGAGGGCGGAAGAAAGGGCGGGCAGGAAGCGGTGCATGGAACGCATTTTGCCGGGCGGCGGGCGATACTTCGAGGGTCGCCCGGCAGTCCCGCCCGGCCCTTGCTCCTCGAGGTTCATGCACACCTTCCTCTGGCACGACTACGAAACCTTTGGCGCCGACCCGCGGCGCGATCGCCCGGCGCAATTCGCCGCCATCCGCACCGACGCCGACCTGCAGGAAATCGGCGAGCCGCTGATGCTCTACTGCCGGCCGGCGAACGACTACCTGCCGAGCCCCGAAGCCTGCCTGATCACCGGCATCACGCCGCAGCAGTGCCTGGAGCGCGGCGTGCCGGAGCACGAGTTCGCGCGCCGCATCGAGGCCGAGCTCGCGCTGCCGGGCACCATTGGCGTGGGCTACAACACCATCCGCTTCGACGACGAGGTGACGCGCTTTCTGTTCTGGCGCAACCTGCTCGACCCCTACGCGCGCGAGTGGCAGAACCAGTGCGGGCGCTGGGACCTGCTCGACGTGGTGCGCCTGGCCTATGCGCTGCGCCCGGACGGCATCCAGTGGCCGACCGGTCCGGACGGCAAACCCAGCTTCCGGCTGGAACACCTGACACGCGCCAACGGCATCGCCCACGAGGCGGCGCACGATGCGCTGTCGGACGTGCGCGCCACCATTGCCCTGGCGCGGCTGATCCGCCAGCACCATCCGCGGCTGTTCGATTTCGCGCTGTCGCTGCACCGCAAGGAGCGGGTGGCCGCCGAGCTGCGCCTGCCGGCGACGGCCGCGACGGCGCGTCCCTTCCTGCATGTCTCGGGCATGTTTCCGACCGAGCGCGGCTGCCTGGCCGTGATGTGGCCGCTGGCGAGCCACCCGGTGAACCGCAACGAACTGCTCGCCTGGGATCTGGCGCACGACCCTTCGGTGCTGGCCGAGCTGACGGTGCAGGAACTGCGCCAGCGGCTGTTCACCCGCACCGCCGAGTTGCCTGAAGGTGTGGAGCGGCTGCCGCTCAAGTCCGTGCACCTGAACCGCTCTCCGATGGTGGTGGGCAATCTCGCGACGCTGCGGCCGGAACAGGCACGGCGCTGGGGCATCGACCTGGAGCAGGCCGCCCGCCACGCGCAGGCCGCCCAGGCGCTGCCCGACCTGAGTGCCACCTGGGTGGAGGTCTTCGACCGGGCCCGGGAACCCGTGGCCGACGTGGACCAGGACCTCTATGGTGGCTTCCTCGGCGACGAGGACCGGCGCCGGCTGGCACGGTTGCGCGAGCTGCCGGCGACAGAGCTGGCGCTGGCGCGGCCGGGTTTCGATGACGGTCGCCTGGAAGAGTTGCTGTGGCGCTACCGGGCGCGCAACTTTCCCGAGACGCTGTCCGGGCCGGAGCGACAGCGCTGGGAGACACACCGCGCGGCCGTGCTGCACCGCGGCGAGGGCGGAGGCCTGAGCTTCGAAGCCCTGTTCGAGCGCCTGGATGCGCTGGCGGAAGAGGCCGACGAGCGCGCCCAGGCCATCCTCGGGGAACTCTACGACTGGGCGGAGCACATCGCGCCCGAACCCGACTGACCGGAAGGCGGCGGGCACTTGGCCGTAGGCGGCATCGCCCCTTCGCCTACATCCCCCGAGGGACACCTGCGGACACAATCGCCTCGATCCCCGCCTGGAAGACCGCATGCCCCGCACCGACAGCCCCCAGGGCGCCAACGCCTCCGTGCCGCCGAGCGCAGCAGGCGGCCGCGATGGCCTGGCCGCGCTGCTCGGGCTGGTGCCCACGCTGCGCGTGCTTGCCGGGCTGGCGATCGCCGCCCTGATCATCGGCGGCCTGTATGCCGGGCGCACCATCCTGGTGCCGCTGGCGCTAGCCTTCCTGCTCAGTTTCGTGCTCGATCCGCTGGTGGTGCGGCTCAAGCGCATTGGGGTGCCGCGGCTGGCGGCCGTGTTGCTGGTGGTCGGGGCGACGCTGTCGGTGCTCGGCGTCACGGCCGTGTTCGTCACCAACGAGGCGCGCGTGCTCAGCGAGCAGCTGCCGCAGTACCAGAACACCATCCGCAAGAAGCTGCGCAGCCTCGCGCAGCAGCTGCGCGCTCCCGGCATGTTCGAGGGCGCCAAGCGCACCCTGGACATCGTGCAAAGCGAGGTCGAGGCGGCGGCGCCGGCCCTGTCCGGCAGTTCCGGCGCGCGGCGCCGGGCCGTTCAGCGGGTCGAAGTGCAGGAGCCGCAGCTCAGCCCTGCGCAGCAGGCGCTGGCCGCCTTCGACGCGCTCAAGCGCCCGGCCACGGACGCCGGCCTGGTGCTGGTCTTCGTCATCTTCATCCTGCTCGACCGCGTGGACCTGCGCGACCGGTTGCTGCGCCTGCTCGGCGGGAACCTGCACCGGGCGACCGACGCCATGGACGAGGCGGGCGAGCGCATCTCGCGCTACCTGATCATGCAGCTCACGGTGAACGTGAGCTACGGCATCCCGATGGCGCTGGGGCTGTGGGCGATCGGCGTGCCGGGGGCCTTTCTGTGGGGAGCGCTCGCCGGGCTGATGCGTTTCGTGCCCTATGTGGGGGCCTTCGTCGCGGCGCTGTTCCCGGTGACGCTGGCCTTCGCCGTGCACCCCGGCTGGAGCCTGGTGCTGTGGACCATCGGGCTGATCGTGGTGCTGGAGCTGATCAGCAACAACATCATCGAGCCCTGGCTGTATGGTGCCAGCACGGGCCTGTCGATCCTCTCGCTGATCGTGGCGGCGACTTTCTGGGCGACGCTGTGGGGGCCGGTGGGCCTGATCATGTCGACGCCGCTCACCGTGTGCCTGCTGGTGGTCGGGCGCTACCTGCCGCAGCTGGCCTTCCTGGACGTGCTGCTGGGCAGCCAGCCGGTGCTCGACGAGCCCACGCGCATCTACCAGCGGATGCTCGCCGGCGACCCGGACGAGGCGATCGAGCTGAGCGTGGCGCAGGTCGAGGCGCTGCGCGGCGACGTCCCGGCCTTCTATGGCCAGGTGGCGCTGCCGGTGTTGCGCATGGCGATGGGCGACCATATGCGCGTGGCGACGCCCGAGCACCGCCTGCGGCTGTTCCAGGGCATGGACGAGCTGCTCGACGACCTGCAGGAGCAGTATCCGCCGCCGCCTCCGGTGGCGGCCGCTTCGGAATCCGGGCATGGGCCGGTGGTCTGCCTGGGAGGCAAGTGGGAGCTGGACCACATCGCCGCGCGCATGGCGGCGCACGCGCTCGCCCTGCAGGGCTGGCCGGCGCAGACGCGCGCCTTCGGCCCGCTGACGGCCGAGCACCTGGAGGGGCTCGCGCTGGAGGACGCCCAGGTGGTGTGTCTGGTCTGGATGTCGCCCGAGCCGGCCGCGGCCGCGCGCCATTTCTGCCGCCGGCTGCGCAGGCGCTGGCCGCATGTGCGCATCGTGCTCGCGCTGTGGGGAGAGCTGCTGGAGCCGGGCGGGGTGCAGGACGACGCCCAGGCGCTGGGCGCCGACGAGCTGACCTTCACGCTGGCCCAGACACTGGCGCGCATCGGCGAGCTGCAGGGGCTGGAGCTGCGCCGGGCCTTCGAGGAAGCCCCCATTCCCCGCGACGATGCCGCGCGGGTGCAGGCCTTGCGCGCCAGTGGCGTGTGGGACAACGAGGCGCTGCGCCAGCTGTGCCTGCACACGACCAAGCGCGCGGTCGACATCTTCGACGTGCAGCAGGCGATGGTCTCGCTCGTCGACGCCGAGATGCAGCGGCCCCTGTGCAGCCATGGACGGCTGGCACCGCCGGGCGTGACCGAGGCTGAGGAGGAAGAGGCGTTGCGGGCCGGCATGCCGCGCGCCCTCTCGCCCTGTGCCCACGTGGTGGCGGCGCGCCGGCCGA
>NZ_ALEE01000440.1 GCF_000282995.1 Melaminivora alkalimesophila | reverse complement strand
GCGCCGGCCGATGGCGGTGGCCGATATCGGCCGGGATGCGCGTTTTGCCGGCAACCCGGTGCTGCACGCGCGCGGGGTGCGCTTCTACGCCGGGGCGCCGCTGCGCGACGCGGCGGGGCATGTGCTGGGCACGCTGTGCCTGCTCGACAGCCGACCGCGTGCCTTCGATCCGCGCGAGCTGCGGCTGCTCCAGGCGATGGTCGATGACTTGGCGGCCAGCTGGCGCGGCTCGGGCGT
>NZ_ALEE01000439.1 GCF_000282995.1 Melaminivora alkalimesophila | reverse complement strand
CGGGCGTCGCCGCCGCACCAGTGCCGCGCCCGCCGCCCCCGGCGCCTTCGGCCACCGTGGGCCAGGTCGTGCCCTGAAGCGCCGGGCGGCGCCGCGCGTGCGCGTGCCGCGCGCCTACTTGGTGCCGAAGATGCGGTCGCCCGCGTCGCCCAGGCCGGGCAGGATGTAGCCGTGGCTGTCGAGCTCGCGATCGACCGCGGCGGTGTAGATCGGTACCTCGGGGTGGGCGCCCTGGAGCGTGGCGATGCCTTCGGGCGCCGCCAGCAGGCAGACGAACTTGATCGAGCGCGGCTTCAGCTGCTTGAGGCGCTCGACGGCGGCCGCGGCGGAATTGCCCGTGGCGAGCATCGGATCGACCACGATCACGTCGCGCTCGTGCATCTCCGAGGGCATCTTGAAGTAGTACTCGACCGGTTGCAGCGTCTGCGGGTCGCGGTACAGGCCGATGTGGCCGATGCGCGCGCCGGGCACCACCTCCAGCATGCCGTCGAGAAAGCCGTTGCCGGCGCGCAGGATGGAGACCAGCACCAGCTTCTTGCCATCGATCACCTTGCCGGTGGTGACCTCCAGCGGCGTCTCCACCTCGACCTCCTGCAGCGGCACGTCGCGCGTCACCTCATAGGCCATCAGGGTGGACAGCTCGCCCAGCAGCCGGCGGAAGCTGTTGGTGCTGGCGTCCTTCCTGCGCATCAGGGTCAGCTTGTGCTGCACCATGGGGTGGTCGATGAGGTGGACGTTGCTGCTCATGGGCTGGGCCTCTTGTTGGATGGGATTCGCAGGAAAACCGCGATTCTTGCACGCGGTTGGCGGCCTGGGCAGCGGCTCAGTGTTTCTTGCTGCCGCCCATCAGCCCGCCGAGCACGCCGCGCAGGATTTCGCGCCCCAGGCTGTTGCCCATGGTGCGCACGGCCGACTTGGCCATGGTCTGCACCAGGCCGTCCTTCCTGCCGCCGCGCGGCCCGGTGGTGCCGAACAGCAGGTCGTTGAGCACGCCCCCGCCGCCCGCGGCCGGGGCGCCAGGCGCGGCGGCCGGGCCCGAGGCGGCGTCGGCACGCGCACGCAGGATCTCGTAGGCCGACTCGCGGTCGATGGCCGTGTCGTAGCGGCCAGCGACCAGCGAGCCGGTGATCAATGCCTGGCGCTGGGCCTGCGTGATGGGTCCGATCTGGCTGCCGGGCGGAATGACGTAGGCGCGCTCGGTTTCACTGGGTCGGCCCTTGGCGTCCAGGAAGCTGACCAGTGCCTCGCCCACGGCCAACTCGGTGATCGCGGCCTCGATGTCCAGGCCGGGCTTGGGCCGCATGGTGCTGGCCGTCGCCTTGACGGCCTTCTGGTCGCGTGGAGTGAAGGCCCGCAGCGCGTGCTGCACGCGGTTGCCCAGCTGCGCCAGCACGCTGTCGGGAATGTCCATCGGATTTTGCGTGACGAAATACACGCCCACGCCCTTGGAGCGCACCAGCCGCACCACCAGCTCGATGCGCTCGACCAGGACCTTGGGCGCGTCGGCGAACAGCAGGTGCGCCTCGTCGAAGAAAAAGACCAGCTTGGGTTTTTCCGGGTCGCCGATCTCCGGCAGGCGCTCGAAGAGTTCCGACAACAGCCACAGCAGGAAGGTCGCGTACAGGCGCGGCGCGTTCATCAGCCGGTCGGCCGCCAGGATGTTGACCACGCCCATGCCGCCATCGGTCTGCAGCAGATCGTCGATGTCGAGCATGGGCTCGCCGAAGAACTGGTCGCCGCCCTGCTGCTCGATGGCGAGCAGGGCGCGCTGGATGGCGCCGATGCTGGCCGCGCTGACATTGCCGTATTCGGTAGTGAACTGCCTGGCGTTGTCGCCCACGTGCTGCACCATGGCGCGCAGGTCCTTCAAGTCCAGCAGCAGCAGGCCCTGGTCGTCGGCGATCCTGAACACCAGGTTCAGCACGCCCGCCTGCGTGTCGTTGAGCGCCAGCATGCGCGCGAGCAGCAGCGGGCCCATGTCCGAGACGGTGGCGCGCACCGGGTGGCCCTGGGCGCCGAAGACGTCCCACAGCGTGGTGGGGCAGGCGGTGGGCTCGGGTTGCGCCAAGCCGCGCTCGGCCAGCACGGCGGCCATCTTCTCGCCGATCGTGCCTTGCTGGCTGATGCCCGTGAGGTCACCCTTCACGTCGGCCATGAACACCGGCACGCCGATGCGCGAGAACTGCTCGGCCAGGGTCTGCAGTGTGACGGTCTTGCCGGTGCCGGTGGCGCCGGTGACCAGGCCGTGGCGGTTGGCCAAGCCCGGCAGGAGCCGGCATTCGGTGGAGGCGTTCTGGGCGATGGTCAGGGGAGGGGCCATGGTCAGCAGGGGCAATGGGCAGTCAAACGTAGAATCGGCCAAAGGTTAATTCAATTCGACGCATTGAGGACATTGCAGTGGCAGGACACAGCAAGTGGGCCAACATCCAGCACCGCAAGGGCCGTCAGGACGAGAAGCGCGGCCGCGTGTGGACCCGCATCATCCGCGAGATCATGGTGGCCGCGCGCCAGGGCGGGGGCGATCCGGCGACCAACCCGCGCCTGCGCCTGGCGGTGGACAAGGCCAAGGCGGCCAACATGCCGGCCGACAACATCAAGCGCAACATCGACAAGGCCACCGGCAACCTGGAGGGCGTGACCTACGAGGAAATCCGCTACGAGGGCTACGGCATCGGTGGCGCCGCCATCATGGTCGACACCATGACGGACAACCGCGTGCGCACGGTGGCCGAGGTGCGCCATGCCTTCTCCAAGCACGGCGGCAACCTGGGCACGGAAGGCTCCGTCGTGTTCCAGTTCCAGCACGTGGGCCAGCTGATCTTCGCCCCCGGCACCGACGAGGAGCGGGTCATGGAAGTGGCGCTGGAAGCCGGCGCCGAGGACGTGATCACGGACGATGACGGCGCCATCGAGGTGCTGACGGCGCCGGGCAGCTTCGAGGCCGTGCGCGAGGCGCTGTCGGCCGCGGGGCTGGAGGCCGAGGTGGCGGAAGTCACCATGCGCGCCGAGAACACCGTCGCGCTGTCCGAGGACGACGCGGCGCGCATGCAAAAGCTCCTGGACGTGCTCGAGGACCTCGACGACGTCCAGGCGGTCTACCACAACGCAGAACTATGAAACCTCCCTCCCTCCTGCCCCGACCACGCGCCGCACACCCATTCCGGAGGCTCCCATGAAGATCCTCGTCATCGGGGGCGGCGGGCGCGAGCACGCGCTCGCCTGGAAGCTGGCCCAGTCGCCGCGCTCCACGCGCGTGTACGTGGCGCCCGGCAACGGCGGCACGGCCAGCGGGCCGAAGCTGGAGAACGTGGCCATCACCGACGTGGTGCAGTTGCGCGAGTGGGCGGAGGAGCAGAAGATCGCATTGACCGTGGTCGGCCCCGAGGCGCCGCTGGCCGCCGGCGTGGTGGACGAGTTCCGCAGCCACGGCCTGCGCATCTTCGGCCCGACGCGGGCGGCCGCGCAGCTGGAGAGCTCCAAGGCCTTTTCCAAGGCTTTCATGCAGCGCCACGGCATCCCCACGGCCGCCTACGAGACCTTCACCGACCCGGCGGCGGCGCACGCCTATGTGGACCGGCTGGGTGCGCCGATCGTCATCAAGGCGGACGGCCTCGCGGCGGGCAAGGGCGTGGTGGTCGCCACCACGCTCGACGAGGCACACGCCGCGGTGGACGCGATGCTGGAAGACAACCGCTACGGCGTGGCGCACAACGAGGGCGGCGCGCGCGTGGTGATCGAGGAGTTCCTGGAGGGCGAGGAAGCGAGCTTCATCGTCCTCTCCGACGGCAAGGACGTGGTGGCGCTGGCCACCAGCCAGGACCACAAACGGCTCCAGGACGGTGACCAAGGTCCCAACACCGGTGGCATGGGCGCCTATTCGCCGGCGCCGGTGGTGACGGCCGACGTGCACGCGCGCGCCATGCGCGAGATCATCCTGCCGACCGTGCGCGGCATGGAAAAGGACGGCATTCCCTACACCGGCTTCCTCTACGCCGGCCTGATGATCGACCAGGACGGCCACCCCAAGACGCTGGAATTCAACTGCCGCATGGGCGACCCGGAAACGCAGCCGATCCTGATGCGCCTGAAGTCCGACCTGGTCGAGCTGCTGGTCGCGGCGGTGGAGGCGCGCCTGGAGCAGGTCGAGCTGCAGTGGGACCGGCGCACGGCGCTCGGCGTGGTGGTGGCAGCGCACGGCTATCCCGAGGCGCCGCGCAAGGGCGACACGATCACCGGCCTGCCGGCCGAGGCCGACGACGCCGTGGTGTTCCACGCCGGCACGCAGCTGGACGAGGACGGCACGCTGCGCGTGAGCGGTGGGCGGGTGCTGTGCGTGACGGCGCTGGCGGACAACGTGCGCCAGGCCCA
Organism: Melaminivora alkalimesophila; assembly: GCF_000282995.1. Lineage (GTDB taxonomy): Bacteria > Pseudomonadota > Gammaproteobacteria > Burkholderiales > Burkholderiaceae_C > Melaminivora > Melaminivora alkalimesophila. The sequence continues at coordinate 9,156 of NZ_ALEE01000439.1, read as the reverse complement.
GGCGCGCGCCTACGACGCGCTGCGCGGCATCCACATCGACGGCGCGCAGTACCGGCGCGACATCGGCCACCGGGCCGTGAAGAGCTGATGGCCACGCTGCTCGCCGACAACCCGGCCGTGGCCGGCGTGCGCGCCTACCTGCAGGAGCTGCAGGGGCGCATCACCGACGCCGTCGAGGCGCTCGAGGGGCCGGCCGGGCAGGGCGGGGCACGCTTTCGCAGCGACGCCTGGCAGCGCCCCGCGGGCTCGGGCAGCCTGCAGGGCGACGGCGTCACGCGCATCCTCGAGGGCGGCCGCGTCTTCGAGCGCGCCGGCTGCGGCTTCTCGCACGTGAGCGGCCCGCGCCTGCCGCCATCCGCCACCGAGCACCGGCCCGAGCTGGCTGGCGCGCCCTTCGAGGCCATGGGCGTGTCGCTGGTGTTCCACCCGCGCAACCCCTATGTGCCGACGGTGCACATGAACGTGCGCATGATCGCCGCCGGCCAACCGGGCGCCGAGCCGGTGTGCTGGTTCGGCGGCGGCATGGACCTGACGCCGTTCTATGCCTTTCACGAGGACGTGGTGCATTTCCACCGCGCCTGCCGGGATGCGCTCGCGCCGTTCGGGGACGAGCTGTACCCGCGCTTCAAGCGCTGGTGCGACGAGTACTTCTACCTGAAACACCGCGATGAGCAGCGCGGGGTGGGCGGCATCTTCTTCGACGACTTCTCCGAACTGGGCTTCGAGCAGAGCCTGGCGATGATGCGCAGCGTGGGCGATGCCTTCCTGGGCGCCTACGTGCCGATCGTGCAGCGGCGCGGCGACACGCCCTGGGGCGAGCGCGAGCGCGAGTTCCAGCTCTACCGGCGCGGGCGCTACGTCGAGTTCAACCTGGTCTGGGACCGGGGGACGCACTTCGGGCTGCAGTCGGGCGGGCGCACCGAGTCCATCCTGCTGTCGATGCCGCCGCTGGTGGCATGGAGCTACCGGCGCGAGTGGGAGCCCGGCTCGCCGGAAGCCGAGCTCGGCGAGCGCTTCCTGCAGCGGCGCGACTGGCTCTGAGCCGCACTCCCGGGCGCCCGGGACCGCGCGCGGCGGCGCGCGCCTACAGCCGGGCCTGCGGGCTCGCGGCTATAGTGCACACCATTCCCTTTTTTTCCTGAAACCGCCCGATGACCACTTCGATCAAATCGGAAACCGCAGCCAAGCGCGACACGACCAAGCTCCAGCGCGCCATCGTCGATGGCCTGGAGGACGTCAAGGCGCACGACATCCAGGTCTTCGATACCGAACACCTCTCGCCGCTCTTCGAGCGCGTGGTGGTGGCCACCGGCACCTCCAACCGGCAAACCAAGGCGCTGGCGGCCAGCGTGCGCGACGCGGTGCGCGAGGCCGGCTTCCCGAAGCCGCGCACGGAAGGCGAGGACAACGGCGAGTGGATCATCGTCGACTGCGGCCAGGCCGTGGTGCACGTGATGCAGCCAGCCATTCGCCAGTACTACCGCCTGGAGGAAATCTGGGGCGAGAAGCCGGTGCGCATGAAGCTGGGCGCCGCCAAGCCGCGCAAGACCATGGCGTCGGAAGACGCCGGCGAGGCCGCTGCCTCGGGGGGTGTCGCCGCGAAGAAGGCGGTGCGCAAGAGCGCGACGCGGCCCGCCCCGTCCCCGGACGCGCAAGCCACGGCCCCTGCAGCCAAGGCCCCGGTGGCCCGCAAGGGTTCCGCCGCAAAGAGAACCACAGCCACCGAAGGCGCCGCGCCACGCAAGCGCGCGGCCTCCGGCGCCGCCGAATCCACCACAAAGCCTGCCACCAAGGCGCCCGGCAAGAAGCCCGCTGCCAAGGCCACCAAGACGGTGGTGGTGAACAAGCCTGCGGCACGCAAGGCCGCCACCGGGAAGGCGCCCACCGCCAAGAAGACGCCGGCCCGCAAGGCCGTTGCCGGCTCCGGCAAGGCCTGAGTTGCCGGCTGGGGCGGACGATCCCGCATGCGGTTGCTCGTCGTTGCGGTCGGCCAGCGCGTGCCCGACTGGGCGCAGCAGGCCTGGAACGACTACGCCAAGCGCTTTCCGCCGGAGCTCAAGGTCGAGCTGAAGGCGGTGAAGACCGAGCCCCGCGGCTCCAAGACCCTGGCGGCCCTGCACGCCGCGGAGCGCGAACGCATCGAGGCGGCGATTCCGCGCGGCGCGCGCGTGGTGGTGCTGGACGAGCGGGGACGCAGCCTGGACACGCGCGCCCTGGCCGCGCGCCTGCGCGACTGGCAGATGGGCGGTGGCGACGTGGCACTGGTGATCGGCGGGCCGGATGGGATCGAACCCGGCTTTCGCGAGGCAGCGCACGAACGCATCCGTCTGTCCGACCTGACGTTGCCGCACGCCATGGTGCGGGTGTTGCTGGTCGAGCAGCTCTATCGCGCCTGGTCGGTCAATGCCGGCCATCCCTACCACCGTGAATGAAGCCGCAGGGCGGCCGAGTGCGCTTTCCATGAATTTCCTGTATCTCGCCTCGCAAAGCCCGCGGCGCAGCCAGCTGCTCTCCCAGCTGGGCGTGCGCCACGAGCTGTTGCTGCCCAACGTGGAGGGCGACATGGCCGAGGACACGGAAGAACTGGAGGCCGAACTCCCCAGCGAGGCACCGGCGGCGTATGTGCAGCGCGTCACCGCCCTGAAGCTGGAGGCCGCGCTGGCACGGCATGCGCGCCGCGGCCTGGCGCCGGCCCCGATCCTGTGTTCCGACACGACCGTGGCAGTCGATGGAAGCATCCTCGGGAAACCGGCGGATGCACAGGAGGCCGCGCACATGCTGGGGCGGCTGTCCGGGCGCGAGCACCAGGTGCTCACGGCGGTCGCGCTGGCATCCGGCGGCGCCGTGCATGGGGCCCTGAGCGTCTCGCGCGTGCGCTTCGCGCCGTTGTCGGCCGGGCAGATCGCCGCCTACGTGGCCAGCGGCGAGCCCATGGGCAAGGCCGGCGCCTACGGCATCCAGGGACGCGCGGCGGCCTACGTGGAACACATCGCCGGCAGCTATTCGGGCATCATGGGCCTGCCGCTGTTCGAGACGGCCGGCCTGCTGCGCGCCGCGGGCTGGAGCCTGTAGCGCCGGCTGGCTGCAGGGGGGCTGCTTTGAGGCATCATGAAGCCCCTATGCAGCAAGACATCCTCATCAACTGGGCACCCCAGGAAACGCGCGTCGCCGTGGTGGAAAACGGCGCCGTCCAGGAACTGCACGTGGAGCGCGCCCTCGAGCGCGGCCTGGTGGGCAACGTGTACCTGGGCAAGGTCTCGCGCGTGCTGCCCGGGATGCAGTCGGCCTTCATCGACATCGGCCTGGAGCGCGCGGCCTTCCTGCACGTGGCCGACGTCTGGCACCGCCACGAGGGTGCGGAGGCACACCCGGCGCGCAAGGGCGAGCCGCCGGTGCCCATCGAGCGCCAGGTGTTCGAAGGCCAGCCGCTCATGGTGCAGGTCATCAAGGACCCCATCGGCAGCAAGGGCGCGCGCCTGTCCACGCAGATCAGCATCGCCGGCCGGCTGCTGGTGTACCTGCCGCAGGACGAGCACGTGGGCGTCTCGCAGAAAATTCCCGCCGCCGAGCGCGAGGCCCTGCGCGCCCGGCTGCAGGCCCTGGTGGGCCACAAGGAGCAGGGCGGCGGGGGCGGTTTCATCCTGCGCACCAACGGCGAGGATGCGAGCGACGAGGAACTGGCCGAGGACATCGCCTACCTGCGCAAGACCTGGGCCGGCATCCGCCAGGCGGCGCTGACGCTGCCGGCCGGCTCGTTGCTGTACCAGGAGCTGAACCTGCTGCAGCGCGTGCTGCGCGACCTGGCGAGCGAGCATACGCAGTCCATCCGCATCGACTCGGCCGAGCAGTTCGCGCTGCTGATGGATTTTGGCCGCGAGTTCATGCCGGCGGCCGCGCCGAAGCTGCAGCTCTACCGCGGCGAGCGGCCGATCTTCGATCTCTACGCCATCGACGAGGAAGTGGCGCGTGCGCTCGGGCGCCGCGTGGACCTGAAGTCGGGCGGGTACCTGATCGTCGACCAGACCGAGGCGCTGACCACCATCGACGTGAACACCGGCGGCTACGTCGGCGCGCGCAACTTCGAGGACACCATCTTCAAGACCAACCTGGAGGCGGCCGGCGCGATCGCGCGCCAGCTGCGCCTGCGCAACCTGGGGGGCATCATCATCGCCGACTTCATCGACATGGCGCGCGAGGAGCACCGCAGCGCGGTACTGGCGGAGTTCAGGAAGCACCTGGCGCGCGACCGCGTGAAGACCATGGTGGGCGGCTTCTCGCAGCTCGGGCTGGTGGAGATGACGCGCAAGAGAACGCGCGAGTCGCTGGCCCAGATGCTGTGCGAGCCGTGCCCGACCTGCTCCGGCGTGGGCGAGGTCAAGACCGCGCGCAGCGTGTGCTACGACATCCTGCGCGAGGTGCTGCGCGAGGCCCGCCAGTTCAACCCGCGCGAATTTCGCGTGGTGGCCTCGCCCCAGGTGGTGGAGCTGTTCCTGGACGAGGAGAGCCAGCACCTGGCAGGCCTGTCGGATTTCATCGGCAAGCCGATCTCGCTGCAGGCCGAAGCCGGCATGGGGCCGGGGCTCTACGACATCGTGCTGCTGTAGCGCGCGGGCCCGCTCGCCCATGCCCCCGAAAACAGGATCGGAGCCGGAAATGAAGACCTCGGACGCGGTGACGGCGCAGGACATGCAGCTGCGGGGACCGGCCGGCGCGCGCCTGCACGCGCGGCGCTGGCGGCCTGGGCAGGCGAAGGTAGGAAAGCACGCGCCCATCGTGCTGCTGCACGACTCGCTCGGCTGCATTGCGCTGTGGCGTGATTTTCCGGAGCGGCTCGCGCGCGCCACCGGCCGGGAGGTTCTGGCCTACGACCGCCACGGCTTCGGTGCCTCCCAGGCCCGCCAGGAGCTGCCGGGCACCGATTTCGTGTGCGAGGAAGGCACGCAGGTGCTGCCGGGCCTGCTTGCGCAATGGGGGCTGGAGCGCTGTGTGCTGCTGGGCCACAGCGTCGGCGGCGGCATGGCGGCCCATGCGGCCGCCCACCTGGGCGCCGCCTGCGAGGCGCTCGTGACCATCGCTGCGCAGTGTTTCGTGGAGGAGCGGACGCTGCAGGGCATCCGCAACGCGCAGGCCGCCTTCGCCGATCCGGTGGAATTCTCGCGGCTGGAAAAATACCACGGCGACAAGACGCAATGGGTGTTCGATGCCTGGACGAAGACCTGGCTCTCGCCCGCCTTCGCGGACTACCGGCTCGACGAGGTGCTCGGCCAAGTGCGGTGTCCGGCCCTGGTGCTCCACGGCGAGCACGACGAGTACGGCTCGCCCGCCCATCCGCAGCGCATCGCGGCGGCCGTGCGCGGGCCGGTGGAGCTGGCCCTGCTGCCGGACTGCCACCATGTCCCGCACCGGGAGCAGCCTGAGGAGGTCGTGCGCCGGGTGGTGCGGTTCCTCGGCTGAGGCAGGCACGCCGCTCAGAGGCGGTTCAAAGACGACGCAGGCGCTCCAGCGCCGCGCGCAGCGTCTCGTCCTGCTTGGCGAAGCAAAAGCGCACCATGCGCTGGTCGAACCCGTCGCCGTAGAAGGGTGACAGCGGGATGCCGGCGACGCCGATTTCGCGCACCAGCCACTGGCAGAACTCCATCTCCGGCAGCTCGCTCACGGCCGAATAATCCACACACTGGAAATAGCTGCCCGTGCAGGGCAGGAGGCGCAGGCGCGAGCCCGCCAGGCCGTTGCGGAACAGGTCGCGCTTGGCTTGGTAGAAACCCGGCAGGCCGAGGTAGTGCGAAGGCTCCTGCAGGTAGTGCGCCAGCCCATGCTGCATCGGCGTGTTCACGGTGAACACGTTGAACTGGTGCACCTTGCGGAACTCCGCCATGAGTGGGGCGGGCGCCGCGACCGTGCCGACCTTCCAGCCCGTCACATGGAAAGTCTTGCCGAAGCTGGAGACGATGAAGGCGCGCTCGGCCAGCCCGGGAAAGCGCGCCGCGCTCTGGTGCTCGGCGCCGTCGAAGACCATGTGCTCATACACCTCGTCGCTCACCAACAGCACGTCCGTGGGCGCGAGCAGCGCCTCGAGCCGGCGCATGTCCTCGGCCGTCCAGACGGTGGCGCTGGGGTTGTGCGGTGTGTTCAGGACCAGCAGCCGGGTGCGCGGCGTGATGGCGGCCGCGATGCGCCCGAAGTCGGGGGCGAAGCTGCCGGGTGTGAGCGGCACGCGCACCGCGCGCGCGCCCGCCAGTTCGATGTTCGGCACATAGCTGTCGTAGCAGGGGTCGAGCACGATGACCTCGTCGCCCGGATGCACGCAGCACAGGATCGCCGTGAGGATCGCCTGTGTGGCGCCGGCCGTGACGGTGATCTCGCGCTCGGCGTCGTAGCGGCGCCCGTGCAGCGCCTCGATCTTGGCAGCCACCGCCTGGCGCAGCGCCGGGATGCCGGGCATGGGCGGGTACTGGTTGTGCCCGGTCTGCATGGCATGGGTGACGGCGTCCACCAGGGCCGGGTCGCAGGCGAAGTCCGGAAAGCCCTGGCCCAGGTTCACGGCCCCGTGCTCGGCGGCCAGGGCCGACATGACGGAGAAGATGGTGGTGCCCACCTCGGGCAGGCGGCTGGTGATCGGGGGAGTGGTCATGGGTGGCTGCGTCGTGCCGGGTCAGAGTTCGTAATCGTTCACGTGGCCGGTCATTGCACGGTCCACCAGGTCGCGGTTCAGGCGGTCGCTCAGCAGCTCCGCGAAGCGGTACACGAAGTTGCGCAGGTAGGCGCCGCGCTTGAAGGCCACGCGCGCCACGCTCTGGCCGAACAGGTGGCCCATCGGGCGCACCACCAGGTCGGGGTTCGGGTCGTCGCGCATCGCCATCTCGGCGACGATGCCGATGCCCAGTCCGAGCCGGACGTAGGTCTTGATGACGTCCGAGTCGATCGCCTCCAGCACGATGCGCGGCTGCAGCTTGCGCGTCGCGAAGGCCTGGTCGATCTTGCCGCGGCCGGTGAAGGAGGGGTGGTAGGTGATGAGCGGCTCGTGCGCGATGTCGTCCAGGCCGATGCGCTCGCGCTGCGCCAGCGGGTGCGCTGCCGGCAGCACCAGCACGTGCTGCCACTCGTAGCAGGGCAGGGTCACGAGCTCCGGATAGTCGGCCAGCGATTCGGTCGCCATGCCGATCTCCGCCACCTCGTCGATGACCATGCGCGCCACCTCGTGCGGCGTCGCCTGGTGCAGGCTGATGTTCACCTTCGGATAGAGCTCGCGCAGCCGCGCCACCGGCACCGGCAGCACGTAGCGCGCCTGCGTGTGGGTGGTGGCGATCGACAGGGTGCCGCTGTCCTGCTGGCTGTATTGCTCGCCGATGCGCTTGAGGTTGCCGACCTCGCGCATGATCAGCTCGATGCTGCGCAGCACGTGCTGCCCAGGCTCGGTCACGCGCTTGAGGCGCTTGCCGTGGCGTGCGAAGATGTCGACGCCCAGCTCGTCCTCCAGCTCGATGATCGCCTTGGAGACCCCCGGCTGCGACGTGTGCAGCGCCTTGGCGGCTTCCGTGAGATTCAGGTTGCGCCGCACAGCTTCCTGGACGAAACGGAATTGATGCAGGTTCATATCTTATTAGCTATAAGAAACAAGATTATTATGCATCAATAAGTTATGAAATCGCTGCCAGGGCGATCTCCGCGAGCACCGCCACCAGCTGTGGATGTTCGCCCACGGGCGGCGCCAGCTGCAGTGCCAGACCGGGGTGGGCAGCGGCCAGCGCCTGCACCCTGCGCGGCAGGTCGTCGCGCACGTGCCGGCCGACGCCCAGGAACACAGGCACGATGCTGACCTGCGCCACCCCGTCTGCCTGAAGCATTCCAATGGCCACTGCGAGGCTGGGCTCGCACAGCTCCAGGTAGGCGCAGCGCACCGCCAGGCCCGGCGCGAGTTCCGCAAGACGCGCCTGCACCGCCTCCACCGGGCGGCGCCACTGCGGGTCGCGCGAGCCGTGCGCCAGCAGCACCAGGCCCCGCCGGGCATGCCCGTTCACCGCCGCAACACCAGCCAGCCGAAGGCCGCCAGCGACAGCGCGCTGTAGATCAGCCCTGGAGCAGCAGCGGTCAGCCAGGGGGACCATTGCTGCAGGTTGCCCGCGAAGCCGAACAGGTTGTTCAGCAGGAAGAAGCTGATGCCCGCCATGACCCCGCCGAAGACATAGCCGGCGATGCCGCCGGAGCGGAAGTGCAGGTAGGCAAAGGGCAGCGACAGCACCACCATCACCAGGCAGCTCAGCGGATAGAACACCTTGCGCCAGAACTCGATCTCGTAGCGCTGGGCGGACTGCGCGTTCGCTTCGAGGTGGCGGATGAAGCGAAACAGGTCCACGGTCGCCATCTTGTCCGGCTTGAGCACGGCGGCTGCGACCATCTCGGAGGTCAGCGTGGTGGGCCACACCAGCTCGGGCAGCGCCTCGCGCCGCACGCTCAGCCCTTCGCCATCTGGGGCGCGCTCAAAGCGGCTGCGCTGCACCTGCGCAAGCCGCCAGGCTCCGCGTTCGGCGTCGAAATGACCCGCTTGCGCTGCCAGCGTGCTGCTCACCCGGCCCTCGCCGTCGAACTCGAAGACGCGCACGCCCCGCATCTGGCCGTCGGTGCCGAGCGCGCGCACATTGATCGCCCGCGAGTGCTCGCCGGCACGCTCCTTCAGCCACGCACCGGTCGCGCCGGTGCTGATCTGTCCGAGCTGGCGCGCGCTGAAGAGCTTGGCGGCACGCTCGGTGCCCGGCGTCACGTAGTCGCCCAGCACGAAGGTCAGCCCGGCGAAGGCCGCGCCCAGGGTCAGCAGCGTGCCCAGCGTGCGCCACGGCCCCAGGCCGCTGGTGCGCAGGATGGTGAACTCCGAACTCTGCGCCAGGCGCGCCATCACGAAGATGGTGCCGATCAGCACCGTGATGGGCAGCAGTTCGTACAGGTGCTGTGGCGCGCTCAGCGCGACATACACCAGCGCGTGCGAGAGCTGGTAGCCGCCGCGCCCCACCCAGCGCAGCTCGTCCACCAGATCGAAGAAAAAGAGCAGCGCCAGGAAGGCCAGCGTGACGAAGCCCACGCTGACCACCACCTCCCGGTAGAGGAAGCGCCGGATCGTCCTCACCGCCGCCTCCGGCTGCGCAGCGCGTCGCCGAGCGACCA
>NZ_ALEE01000438.1 GCF_000282995.1 Melaminivora alkalimesophila | reverse complement strand
GCCGAGTGACCACTGGTTGTGGCGCGCCGCCACGAGCAGCGCGCCCAGCGCCAGGGCGCCCCCGTGCAGGGCCAGCAGGAAGGGCAGCAGCGACACCTTGGACGATGCCACCCAGGCCTGCCCCACGCTCATCAGGTTGAAGTACACCACGAAGGCGAACAGCGCCAGGCCCATGCTGGCGCTGCGCCCCGCGCGCGGGTTGACCACCGCCAGCGCCAGGCCCAGCACCACGAAGTTGACCACCGCCAGCGCCAGGCCCACGCGCCAGCCCAGCTCGGCGCGCAGCGCCGGATGGTCTTCCACCAGCAGCGCGCGCGTGTCGCGCGCCTTGATGGCCGCTTCCTCGCGCACCAGGGCGCCGGGCTGGCCGATGTGGACCCCGTATTCCGCGAACTCGCTCAGGCGCAGCCCGGAGCTGTCGAGCAGCGTCTCCAGCCGCTGGCCCTGGCTGAGCACCGCCAGCCGCTCGCCGTCGCGCACCTCCAGGCGCGCGCCCTGGGCCGAAGTGACGGTCTCGCGCTGCGGGTCGGTGGTCGCGATGAACACGTTGTTGGCGGCGCTCGCCCCCGGAGTGTTCTTGTCGATGAAGAACACCCGGCTGCCGCCGGCCGATTCCTGGAATTCCCCGGGCGCGATGCGGTCCACGTCGCTGCGCTGCTCGTACTGCACGCGGATTTCCTGGATCTGCCGGTTGGCCCAGGGCCACACCGCCAGCGACAGCACGCCCACCGCGAGCATCACCGGCCAGGCAAAGCGCAGCAGCGGCGGCAGCAGGCTCGCCAGTCCGCGCCCCGCGGAAAACCAGATCGCCATCTCGCTGTCGCGGTACATGCGCGACAGCACGCTGACCACCGCGATGAACAGGCTCAGGCTCAGGATGGTCGACAGCTGCCCCAGCACCGTGAAGCCCATGACCAGCAGCACATCCGCCGGCCCGAAGCTGCCGCGCGAGGCCTGGCCGAGCGTGCGGATCAGCATCATGGTCATGACCACGGTGACGAGCACCACCAGGGTCGCGCCAAAGGAACGCGCCAATTCCTTGCGGATGGACGAATCGAATAACATTGGCTCGAAGGAAAACGCCGATTATGAACGTCGAACTCAAGACTTTGGCCGCCGCCGCGGCCGCCCGCCACAAGTGTGACCTGCTGGCTGTGCTGGTGCCCGACGAGGTCCCGGCGGGAGAGGATCCCCTGTCCAGCCTGGCTGCGCGTGCGCGCGACCAGCAGGACCTGGAGAAAAAGCCGGGCAGCGTGCTGCAAGTCTATGCGCCCGAGGGCGTCGCCGCGCGGCGCGTGGCGCTGGTGGCCTGCGGCGACGGCTCGGCGCGCTCGGTGCGCAAGGCCGTGCTGGCGCTGGCGGCCGGGCTGCGCCACCCCGCGGTGCAGCGGGTGGCCTTGGTCTTCATGGCTCCGCCCGCTGACGGCGCGGTCCGGGCGGCGGTGTGTGCGGCCGACGAGGCCGCCTATGTCTACACGGCCACCAAGGGCAAGGCCAAGGCGCCCGCCAAGGGCGCCAAGGGCGCCGACCCTGGGGCAGGCGCCCCGTCCTCGCCGGACGCGCTGGTGCTCGGCGTCCCGGAGGCGGCAGCGGTGCGCGCCGAGTTCGACGCCGCCCGCGGTCTGGCCGAGGGCATCGCCTTCGCGCGCGAATGGGCCAACCGGCCGGCCAACCATGCCACGCCGACGATGCTGGGCGAGGCCGCCCGCGAACTCGCTGGCGCGCCAGGTATCGAGTGCACCGTGCGCGGCCCGGCCGAGGTCGCCAAGCTGGGGATGGGCGCCTTCCTGGCGGTGGCGCGTGGCTCGGAAGAGCCGCTGCGCTTCATCGAGCTGCGCTACTGCGGCGCCGGCAAGTCCGATGCGCCGGTGGTGCTGGTGGGCAAGGGCATCACCTTCGACACCGGCGGCATCTCGCTCAAGCCCGCAGCCGAGATGGACGAGATGAAGTTCGACATGGGCGGCGCGGCAAGCGTGCTCGGTGTCTTTCGGGCGCTGGCCGAGCTGCGCCCGGCGATCAACGTGGTCGGGCTGATCCCGGCCTGCGAGAATATGCCCGATGGCCGCGCTCTCAAGCCCGGCGACGTCGTCACCAGCATGAGCGGCCAGACCATCGAGGTGCTCAACACCGATGCCGAGGGCCGGCTGGTGCTGTGCGACGCGCTGACCTATGCCGAGCGCTTCAAGCCGAGCGCGATCATCGACATCGCAACGCTCACCGGCGCCTGCGTGGTCGCGCTGGGTGGCGTGCGCAGCGGGCTGTTCGCCAGCGACGACGCCTTGGCGGCCGCCCTGGAGCGCGCCGGCGAGCAGGCCCAGGACCCGTGCTGGCGCATGCCCCTGGATGACGAATACGGCGAGGGGCTGAAGAGCCCCTTTGCCGACGTCGCCAACGTCGGCGGCCGTCCGGCCGGCGCCGTGACGGCCGCCAAGTTCCTGCAGCGTTTCGTCGGCGAGACACCCTGGGCGCACCTGGACATCGCCGGCTCCGCCTGGAAGGGCGGGGCCGCCAAGGGAGCGACCGGGCGGCCCGTCGGGCTGCTGGTCTCCTACCTGCTCGGCGCGGCCGCCGCCCCGGCTGCGGCGCGCAAGGGGTCGGCGCGCGCGCGCGCCGCCAAGGGCTGAGCCGGCGGGCCGCGCACCGGGTCGCCGGGTTGCCATCCATGACCGAGGTCGCCTTCCATCTCAACGTCGCCGACCGGCGGCACCACGTGTGTCGGCTGGCGCGCAAGGCCTGGCGCCAGGGCGCGCGGGTGTTCATCGCCGGCCCCGCTGCCGAGCTGGAGGCGCTCGACCGGATGCTCTGGGCGCTGGAGCCCTGGGAATTCCTGCCGCACTGCCTGGCCGATGCGCCCGCGCCGGTCCTCGACGCCAGCCCGATCGTGCTCGGCACGCAGGCCGCCGCCGCGCCATGGCGCGAGGTGCTGGTGAACCTCGGCCCGCAGGTGCCGGAGGCGTTCGCCGAATTCGCGCGAGTCATCGAGGTGGTGCCTGCCGAGGAAGGCGAGGAGCGGGAGCGGGCACGCGAGCGCTGGCGCGTCTACCAAGCGGCAGGCCACCTGCCGGTGCCCCACGACCTGGGCGTGCGCAGGAGCGGCGGATGAGTGCCGCGCCCCGCACGCCACCGCGCTTCGTGCCCACCCTCACGGAAGTGGTGCCGGACCCTGGCGTGGTGCCGCCGCGCCCACCGGCCGGGCCGGCGCCCGCGCTCGAACCCTCCGTGACGGCCCCGCTCGTGCCGGCCGCCGACCCGGTGCTGGAGGAGTTGCTGGTGCACCGCATCATCCAGCGGGTGGACGTGATCCTGGAAGAGCGCCTGCGCGAGGCGATCGCCACGGTCATCCAGGAGCAGACGCGCTCCATTGTCCCGCGCCTGCGCGAGGAGGTGGAGTCGGTGGTGCGCCAGGCCGTCTGCGAGGCCGTGGCCGAGGAACTGCCCGTTGAACGCCGTCACCCCTAGCGCCGATGACAGGGTATTTCCCTGTGTGGTATCGGCGTGACTTTCTGGTGTTCCCTAGTGTTGGCCGTTTTGAACTGCGATATGTTTCGGCGCGTTGTCATGCAACGAAACAATCCCAGCGATCAATCATCGGAGACACACATGCAATTGAAGTTGAAGCTGACCGTCGCGGCTGTCACCG
>NZ_ALEE01000437.1 GCF_000282995.1 Melaminivora alkalimesophila | reverse complement strand
CGCGGCTGTCACCGCAGCCGTTGCCAGCCTGGCCACCGCCCAAGAGGTGGTGAGGATCGGCCACGTTGCCCCTCTGTCGGGGCCGCAGGCGCACTACGGCAAGGACAACGAAAACGGCGCCCGCATGGCCGTGGAGGAACTCAATGCCCAAGGCTTCACCATTGGCGGCAAGCAGGTGAAGTTCGAACTGCTGGCCGAAGACGACGCAGCCGATCCCAAGCAAGGTACTGCTGCCGCGCAAAAGCTGTGCGACGCCAAGGCAGCCGGTGTTGTGGGCCACTTGAACTCGGGCACGACCATCCCTGCAGCCAAGGTCTACAACGACTGCGGCATCCCGCACGTCACTGGCGCTGCCACCAACCCCAACTTGTCCAAGCCGGGCTACAAGACCACGTTCCGCATCATTGCCAATGACAACGCATTGGGCGCGGGTCTGGCGGCCTATGCTTCCGAGACGCTCAAGCTCAAGACAGTGGCCGTCGTCGATGACCGCACGGCCTATGGCCAGGGCCTGGCCAGCGTGTTCAAGAAGGTGGCTGCAGAAAAGGGCATCAAGGTCGTGGATGAGCAGTTCACCACCGACAAGGCCACCGACTTCATGGCCATCCTGACAGCCATCAAGTCCAAGAATCCCGATGCCATCTTCTACGGTGGCATGGATCCGCAGGCTGGCCCCATGCTGCGTCAGATGGAGCAGTTGGGCATGAGCAATGTCAAATTCTTTGGCGGTGATGGACTGTGTACGACCGAGATCGCCAAATTGACGGCTGGCGCCAAGACCCTGAACAATATGGTGTGTGCCGAGGGGGGAGCTTCTCTGGCCAAGATGCCTGGCGGCATGGCGTGGAAAGCCAAATACGACGCCAAATATCCAAATCAATACCAAATCTACAGCCCTTATACCTATGACGCCACCATGCTTTTGGCTGATGCCATGAAGCGTGCCGGCTCCTGGGATCCCAAGGTCTATATCCCCGAATTGCTCAAGTCGAACTACAAGGGCGTGACGGCCAATATCGCCTTTGAATCCAATGGAGAGATGAAGAACCCGGCCATCACGCTCTACCACTATCCGGATGGCAAGAAGACGCCCCTGAACTGAGGATGGGCCTGGCCCGCTCCCGCGGGCCGGCGGTCCGCGGGAGGGCGATGGGGCGGGCCGCACCGCCCGCCACCGCCGGGGGGAAGGGCCGGCGCTCCCTCAGTGCCCGGCCTGCTGGCTGTTGACGATGCGCTTGAGGGCGTCAGTGTCGACGATGCGCACGTGCCGCTGCTTGACCTCGACGATGCCGTCCTCGACGAACTTCGAGAAGGTGCGGCTCACGGTCTCCAGCTTGAGGCCGAGGTAGCTGCCGATTTCCTCGCGCGTCATCCGCAGCACCAGTTCCGACTGGGAGAAGCCGCGCGCATGCAGGCGCTGCACCAGGTTCAGCAGGAACGCCGCGACGCGCTCGTCGGCGCGCATGCTGCCCAGCAGCAGCATCACCCCGTGCTCGCGCACGATCTCGCGGCTCATGATCTTGTGGACGTGGCTCTGCAGCGCCGTGATCTCGCGCGACAGCTCCTCGATCCGGTCGAAGGGCATGACGCAGACTTCCGCGTCCTCCAGCGCCACGGCGTCGCAGGTGTGGTGGTCGTTCACGATGCCGTCCAGGCCAATGATCTCGCCGGCCATTTGGAAGCCCGTCACCTGATCGCGGCCGTCCTCGGTCGCCACGCAGGTCTTGAAAAAGCCCGTGCGGATGGCATAGAGGGAGGTGAACGGGTCGCCGTTGCGAAACAGGTTGCCGCCGCGCTTGACCTTGCGGCGCACGGCCACGATCTCGTCCAGGCGCTTGAGTTGCTCCTCGTCGACACCGACCGGCATGCACAGCTCGCGCAGGTTGCAGTTCGAGCACGCGACCTTGATGGACTGGACGCTGGGGAGCACGGATAGCTTCTTCATGGCCTCAAGCTTACCCTCGAACGCGGACGCCGCCCTGGGGACCACGCAAAGAGGCACAACCTGGATCTGTAGCGCATTGTCACACCCCGTACATGGGAGCCGCTTGACCGGGATCAAGGACGGGGCGCGGGCGCTCAGGCACAGTGCCCGCTGGATTGCAAGGATCATCTCCCATGACGGTTGTCACTACAGAGCTGTTGCGCCGCCTCGACGTGTCGGGCCCGCGCTACACCTCCTACCCCACCGCGGATCGCTTCGTCGAGGCTTTCGGGGAAGAAGACTACGCGCTTGCGCTGCAGCAGCGCCGCGTGGGCTCGGTCGGCAAGGCGATGCCGCTGTCGCTCTACGTCCATATCCCCTTCTGCCAGTCGCTGTGCTACTACTGCGCCTGCAACAAGATCATCACGCGCCACCCCGAGCGCGCCGAGGAATACCTGCGCTACCTGAGCCGCGAGATCGACCTGCACACGGCCCATTGCGGCGTCGGCCAGCACGTCAGCCAGCTGCATCTGGGCGGTGGCACCCCGACCTTCCTGACGGACGAGGGCCTGCACGAGCTGATGGCGATGATCCGGCGCAGCTTCACGCTGGTGCCGGGAGGCGAATACTCCATCGAGGTCGACCCGCGCACCGTCGATGCCGCACGGCTGGCGGTGCTGGCCGAACTGGGCTTCAACCGGCTGAGCTTCGGCGTGCAGGACTTCGACCCGGCCGTGCAGAAGGCGGTCCACCGCGTGCAGCCGGCCGAGCAGGTTTTCTCGCTGGTGCAGAGCGCGCGTGACCTCGGCTTCGAGTCGGTCAACGTCGACCTGATCTACGGCCTGCCGCGCCAGACGCCGGAGTCCTTCGACCGCACGCTGGCGCAGGTGTGCGAGCTGCGGCCCGACCGCATCGCCCTGTATGCCTATGCCCACCTGCCGGAGCGTTTCAAGGCCCAGCGGCGCATCATCACCGCCGAGCTGCCCATGGCTTCGGCGAAGGTGTCGATGCTGGCGCGGGCGCTGGAGCTGTTCCAGGGCGACGGCTACGTGTACGTCGGCATGGACCATTTTGCGCTGCCCGAGGACTCGCTTGCGGTGGCCAAGCGCCAGGGCCGGCTGCACCGCAACTTCCAGGGCTACAGCACGCAGCCCGACTGCGACCTGATTGGCCTCGGGGTCTCGGCCATCGGGCGCATCGGTGCGACCTACAGCCAGAACGTCAAGACGCTGGACGAGTACTACGACGCGATCAACCAGGGCCACCTGCCGATCGCGCGCGGCCTGGCGCTCACCAAGGACGATCTGGTGCGGCGCGCCGTCATCATGGCCGTCATGTGCCAGGGCGAGGTGCTGTTCGAGCCCATGGAAGAAGCCTGGCTGATCGACTTCCGCAGCTATTTCGCCGCCGAGCTGGAGCAGCTGCAGGAGCTGGCCGAGCAAGGGCTGGTGGACGTGCGCGAGGACGGCATCGGGGTGACGGCGCTGGGCTGGTACTTCGTGCGCGCGGTTGCCATGGTGTTCGACAGGTATTTGCAGGCCAACCGGAACCGGGCACGCTTTTCGCGCATCATCTGAGGGATGTTCCTCGCGCTCGCCTCGACCGTCTTCCTCATGGGGTTGGCGGGGGGCACCCATTGCCTGGTGATGTGCGCCGCGCCCTGCGGGGCCCTCACCGGGGCCCGCACCGCATCCTCTCCCGGCGAGCAGCCGATCCACTGGCACGGCGCCGCCGCGCCGCGCCGCGCGCTGGTGCAGCGCACGGCGGTGTTTCACCTGGGGCGCCTGCTGGGCTATGCCGCCGCCGGGGCCCTCGCGGCCTTCGCCATGGACCGGCTGGCCTGGCTTGGTGGCAGCAGCAGCGCGCTGCGCCCGCTGTGGACGCTGACGCACGTGCTGGTCATGGCGTGGGGTCTGCTGATGCTGCTGCAGGCGCGCCAGCCCGCCTGGATCGAAGCGGCCGGGAGGGCGGTGTGGCGGCGGGTGCAGCCGCTGGTGGCGCGGCCGGGCGGGTTGTTCCTGACCGGGATGGCCTGGGCGCTGCTGCCGTGCGGCCTGCTCTACACGGCCTTGCTGACCGCCGCGCTCAGCGGGGCGGTGTGGGCCGGCGCGCTGTGCATGCTGCTGTTCGGGATCGGCAGCGGCCTGTGGCTGGTTGCCGGGCCCTGGGCATGGCGGCGCCTGCGCGAACGGCTGGACCGGGGCGTGGAGGCCTGGGGCTCGCGCGCGGCCGGGGCCGTGCTGTGCGTGCTTGGCGGCTGGGCCCTGTGGATGCAGGTGGTGCACAACCAGCCCGCGCCCTGGTGCGTCACCTGAGCCGCACATCCCCCGCTCAGGCGATGTCGATGCAGTGCACGCCGAAACGCCCGAGCCGCCGGTCGGCGAAGAAGTGTTCGAGCGTGGTGCGGACCGTGCGGAAGGCGAGCTCGTCCCAGGGGATCTCGTCCTCGGCGAACAGGCGGGCCTCGATGGTCTCGGGGCCGGGATGGAATTCGTCGCTGAGCAGCGTCGCCAGGTAGAACAGATGGACCTGGCCCACATGGGCCACGTTGACCAGCGAGAACAGCGAGCCGAGGCTGATCTGCGCCCCCGCTTCCTCATCGGTCTCGCGCAGGGCGCCCTCCCAGGTGGTCTCGCCCAGCTCCATGAAGCCCGCGGGCAGGGTCCATTTTCCCCAGCGCGGCTCGATGTTGCGCTTGCACAGCAGCACGCGCTCGCCCAGCACCGGCAGGGTGCCGACCACGTTCAGCGGGTTTTCGTAGTGGATGGTCGCGCAGGCGGTGCAAACGGCGCGCTCGCGCGTGTCGCCGTCGTCCGGCACGCGGTAGCGCACCGCCGAGCCGCATTCGCGGCAATGCCGGATCGGGCGGCGCCAGCTCATGCCACTTGCACCCGCAGGGGAGCGAGTCCCTCCACGCCCGCCTCGAGCAGGTCGCCGCGCTGCACCGCTCCTACGCCCTCCGGGGTGCCGGTGAACACCAGGTCGCCCGGCTGCAGGGTCCAGGCCGTCGACAGGTGCGAGATGATCTCGGCCACGCTCCAGATCATGTGGCCCAGGTCGGAGCGTTGGCGCTCCTCGCCGTTGACGCGCAGCCAAATCGCCGCCCGGTCCAGCGCGCCCGCCTCGGCCGCCGCCGTGAGGGGGCCGACCGGCGCACTGGCATCGAAGCCCTTGGCGATGCACCAGGGGCGCCCCTGCTGCTTCATCTGCGCCTGCAGGTCGCGCCGCGTCATGTCCAGGCCCACGCCGTAGCCCCAGACGTGCTCCATGGCCTGCGCCACCGGAATGCGGCTCCCCCCACGGCCGATGGCGACCACCAGCTCGACCTCGTGGTGCAGCTCGGCGGTCTGCGAAGGGTAGGGCAGCACGCTGGTGCCGTCCGCCCCAGGCGGCAGCACGGCATCGGCCGGCTTCATGAAGAAAAACGGGGCCTCGCGCCCGCTGAACCCCATCTCCCGTGCGTGGGCCGCGTAGTTGCGTCCGACGCAATAGATGCGGTGCACCGGCAGGCGTGCGGCGCTGCCCGCCAAAGGCACCGATGCCGGCAGCGGAGGAGGGAAGACGTACGGGGAGGGCGCAGATTCGCTGGGTTGGGGGTCGTGTGCGGGCATGCGGCCAGTGTGCCACGCGTTCGCCTTCCCGGCAGCCCGGCGCGCGCCGAGCGCACCGGCGGCCGCCTTCCGCGTATGCTCGGGCGATCACACCCTAGGCAGAAGCGATGGACAGGATGGACGGGGATCCCACGGCGTGGCAGAACTGGCTGGTGCCCGACTGGCCGGCCCCGCCGCGCGTGCGTGCCCTGTGCACCACCCGGCAGGGCGGCGTCAGCGCGCCCCCGCGCGACAGCCTCAACCTGGGCGCCGGCGTGGGGGACGGTCCGCAGGCCGTCGCGCAGAACTGGGACATCGTCCGGCGCGCCATGGCAGCGCACAGCCGCGGCCAGGCCGTGCGGCCGCTGCGGATGCACCAGGTGCACGGTGTTCGGCTGTTGGACGCGGTCGGGGCCGCAACGCCCGATGGCCTGTGCGCCGACGCCAGCAGCACCACGGAGGCCGCGGTGGCCTGCGTGGCGCTGGCTGCCGACTGCCTGCCGGTGCTGTTCACCGACCGGGCGGGCACGCGCGTCGCGGCCGCGCACGCCGGCTGGCGCGGCCTGGCGGCGGGCGTGCTGGAAGCGGCCCTGGCCCCGTTCCGCGCGGCGGCGGGCCAGGGGCCGCTCGATGTCCTCGCCTGGCTCGGCCCGTGCATCGGACCCTCGGCCTTCGAGGTCGGCCCGGAAGTGCGCGACGCCTTCTGCGCCCGCGCGCCCGAGGCGCGTGCGTGCTTTCGCGCCGCGCCCGGGGGCAAGTTCCTCGCCGACCTGGCGGGACTGGCGCGCCAGCGCCTGCACGCCCAGGGAGTGCAGGCCGTGCATGGCAACGATGGCTCAGCGCCCTGGTGCACGGTCGGCAACCCCGGCCGCTTCTTCTCCCACCGACGCGACACGCCCGCCTTCGGCTCCACC
>NZ_ALEE01000436.1 GCF_000282995.1 Melaminivora alkalimesophila | reverse complement strand
CCCCCTGCGTCTGGCTCGTCCCATGAGGCCGGCGCCAGTGACGCCTCCCGCCGCTGGCGGGCCGCGCGGGCGCGCTTGCGCGCCGGAGTTCCCAGGATGTAGAGCACGATCGACAGCGGCATCAATCCGTACAGGAGCAGCGTGATGCTGGCGCCCAGCAGGCTTCCGTTCGGTGCCGCGGCCTCGGCCACGGCCATCATCAAGGTCACGTAGAGCCAGGCGATGGCGACCAGATACATCATGGAAAACCCAGAAAAACGACGTTGAACACACGTTCAGCCCCGGTATCGCCACGCACACGCTGCGCGCTGGCATACACTGGCTGCATCACTCCACAGGCGGCGACGCCGCATGCCGCCCGGGGCACTTGTTGAATGCATGCATTCAACCACACGTCGAGGAGGCAGCATGAGTATGCAGGCAGGATGGGCCGAGAGCGCGCGCCAGTGGCAGGAGCTGGTGGGCCAGAGCTGGGGCCAGATGCTCGCGGCGTTCCAGCCGCCCCAGGGCGCAGCGCTGCCGCTGGCCGCCCCCGTCGGGTTCGATCCGGACAAGCTCGCGCAACTGCAGCAGGAGTATCTGCAGCAGCTCCAGACCCTGTTCGCCCAGGGCCCGGCCGAGGTGCTGCCAGGCGACCGGCGCTTTGCGGGCGAGGAATGGTCGCAAAACCCCCTGGCCGCCTTCGCGGCGGCCCTGTATGGTCTGCAGGCGCGCGTGCTCACCGGGATGGCGGATGCCATGCAGGCCGACGAGAAGACGCGCGCGCGGGTGCGCTTCGCAGTCGACCAGTGGCTGGCGGCGGCATCGCCCAGCAATTTCCTGGCGCTCAATCCGGAGGCCCAGCAAAAGGCCCTGGAGACCCAGGGCGAGAGCCTGGCGCGCGGCGTCGCCAACCTCCTGCAGGACCTGCAGAAGGGCTACATCTCGATGACCGACGAGAGCGGCTTCGAGGTCGGGCGCAACGTGGCGACCACCGAGGGCGCGGTGGTGTTCGAGAACGAGCTGTTCCAGCTCCTCGAGTACAAGCCGCTCACGGACAAGGTGCACGAGCGGCCGTTCCTGATGGTCCCGCCCTGCATCAACAAATACTACATCCTCGACCTGCAGCCGGGCAACTCGCTGATCCGCTACGCCGTCGCCCAGGGCCACCGCACCTTCGTGGTGAGCTGGCGCAACCCGGACGAATCGCTGGCCCACAAGACCTGGGACGACTACATCGGCGATGCCGTGCTGAAGGCCATCGACGTGGCGCGCGAGATCGGCGGGGTCGAACAGATCAACGCCCTCGGCTTCTGCGTGGGCGGCACCATGCTGGCCAACGCCCTGGCGGTGCTGGCCGCGCGCGGCGAGGAGCCGGTCGCCAGCGCCACCTTTTTGACCACGCTGATCGATTTCAGCAACACCGGCATCCTGGACATCTTCATCGACGAGCAGATGGTGCGCCTGCGCGAGCTGCAAATGGGCGCTGGCGGCCTGATGAAGGGGCAGGACATGGCCAGCACCTTCAGTTTCCTGCGGCCGAACGATCTGGTCTGGAACTACGTGGTGGGCAACTACCTGAAGGGAGAGACCCCGCCCGCCTTCGACTTGCTCTACTGGAACAGCGACTCGACCAACCTGCCCGGGCCGTTCTACACCTGGTACCTGCGCAACTTCTACCTGGAGAACCGCCTGGTGGAGCCGAACGCGCTGACCGTGTGCGGCGCGCAGCTCGACCTGCGCAAGCGGCGGCTGCCGGTCTACATCTACGGTTCGCGCGAGGACCACATCGTGCCGATCGATGCCGCCTACGCATCCACCCAGGTGCTGCCCGGCAAGAAACGCTTCGTGATGGGTGCCTCCGGCCACATCGCTGGCGTCATCAACCCACCGGCTGCAAACAAGCGC
>NZ_ALEE01000435.1 GCF_000282995.1 Melaminivora alkalimesophila | reverse complement strand
ACAAGCGCAGCCACTGGCTGCGCGAGGATGGCAAGTTTCCCCCCACGCTGCAGGAGTGGCTGGCTGGCGCAACGCAGCATCCCGGCAGCTGGTGGGAGGACTGGGCCGCCTGGCTCCGGCGCCATGCCGGCAAGCAGGTCGCGGCGCCGAAGAACTACGGCCGCGGGCGCAAGTACAAGGCGATCGAGCCGGCCCCCGGTCGCTACGTGCAGCAGAAGGCCTGACGGCGTGTGCCGGCGCGGACCATGAGCCACCGAGATCCGTCTCTGACCTGCCCCAACACGCCCCACCTTTCTTCACCCGGGCCACTTCCGTGGTCCCCGGCATCGTCCAGCAGTCCAACCAAGGAGAAGCAAAATGAACCAGAAAGTAGCGTATGTGACCGGCGGCATGGGAGGCATCGGCACCGCCATCTGCCAGCGCCTGCACAAGGAAGGCTTCAAGGTCATCGCCGGCTGCGGCCCGACGCGCGACTACCAGAAGTGGCTGGATGAGCAAAAGGCCCTGGGCTACACCTTCTATGCCTCTGCAGGCAACGTGGGCGACTGGGATTCGACCGTGGCGGCCTTCGAGAAGGCCAAGGCCGAGCACGGCAGCATCGACGTGCTGGTCAACAACGCCGGCATCACGCGCGACCGCATGTTCCTGAAGATGACGCGCGAGGACTGGGACGCAGTGATCGGGACCAACCTGAACTCCATGTTCAACGTGACCAAGCAGGTCGTGGGCGACATGGTGGAAAAGGGCTGGGGCCGAATCATCAACATCTCCAGCGTGAACGGCGAGAAGGGCCAGGCCGGCCAGACCAACTATTCGGCCGCCAAGGCCGGGATGCACGGTTTCACCATGGCGCTGGCCCAGGAACTCGCCACCAAGGGCGTCACCGTGAACACCGTGGCGCCGGGCTACATCGGCACCGACATGGTCAAGGCCATCCGCCCGGACGTGTTGGAAAAAATCGTCGCCACCGTCCCGGTCAAGCGCCTGGGCGAGCCCAGCGAGATCGCCTCGATCATCGCCTGGCTGGCGAGCGAAGAGGGCGGCTACGCCACCGGGGCGGAGTTCTCCGTCAACGGCGGCCTGCACATGAACTGAGCCGCACACCCCAAGAAAAACCC
>NZ_ALEE01000434.1 GCF_000282995.1 Melaminivora alkalimesophila | reverse complement strand
CCCCAAAAAAACCCCGCCTGCGAGAGGCGGGTTTTTCGGTCGGGACGACCTGAAGCGCGGATCGCCGTGCGCCCGTGCCGGCGCCGGATCAGCAGCGCACGGGCGCGCGCTTGCGATCGCGTTCGTCTTCGGGCCAGACAGACAACAGAGCGGTTTGCATTGCAGATACCTCCATAGATGAGACCACAACGCACTGGAGGTTTGCCCGGTTGACAGCGCCTGGAAAAAATTTGTGAGCGGGCGCGGATCTAGGCGGAGGCTGTCGCCTCCAGCGCCTCGATCTGCGCGCCCAGCTCCAGCCAGCGCTCCTCCAGCCGTTCGATCTCCTCGTCGCAGGCTTTCAGCCGGCGACCGCACTCGGCGATCTCTGCGGGCGGCAGGGCCGTGGCCAAGCGCTCCAGGAGCCCGGCCCGCTCCGCCCCGAG
>NZ_ALEE01000433.1 GCF_000282995.1 Melaminivora alkalimesophila | reverse complement strand
CGCTCCGCCCCGAGCCGCGCCAGCCCGGCGTCTACCTGCGCGAGCTCGCGGCGCAGCGGGCGGGTTTTTTCGGCAAGCTGCTGGCGTGCCGCAGCGCTGGCCTTGCGCTGCTCGCGCCCGCTGGCCGCCGGCGCGCGGCGCTCCGCTTCCCCGGCGCCGGGCGCGTCGGACCGCCGCACGGCCTCGCGCAGGCGGCGCGCCTCGTCCAGCAGGTAGCGTTGGTAGTCGTCGAGGTCGCCGTCGAAGGGCACCACCGCGCCGCGCCCGACCAGCCAGAAGTCCTCGCACACCGAGCGCAGCAGCGCCCGGTCGTGGCTGACCAGCATCACGGTGCCGTCGAAATCCTGCAGCGCCATCGCGAGAGCCTCGCGCGTCGCCAGGTCGAGGTGGTTGGTGGGTTCGTCCAGCAGCAGCAGGTTTGGCCGCTGCCAGACGATCATGGCCAGCACCAGCCGCGCCTTTTCACCGCCGCTCATGCTGCCCACGGGCTGGCGCACCATGTCGCCGCTGAAGTTGAAGCTGCCCAGGAAATTGCGCAATTCCTGCTCGCGCGCTGCCTCGCCCTGCACGCCGCTGTCGCGCGCCAGGCGCACCATGTGCTCGAGCGGGTCTTCCGCCGGACGCAACACGTCCAGCTCCTGCTGCGCGAAGTAGCCGATGGTCAGGCCCTTGCCCTCGGTGACCTGGCCGCCCAGCGGCGGCATCTCGCGGGCGATGGTCTTGACCAGGGTGGACTTGCCCTGGCCGTTGGCGCCCAGGATGCCGATGCGCTGCCCGGCCAGCACGGAGCGGTTCACGCCGCGCAGGATGGTGGTTTGCGTCCCATCCTCGCCGACGTAGCCGAAGGAAGCGTCGGTGATCGCCAGCATGGGGTTGGGCAGGTTGGCGGGCTCCCGAAAGGAGAAGGTGAAGTCGGCGCTCGCCAAGACCGGCGCGATCCGCTCCATGCGCTCGATCTGCTTGACACGGCTTTGCGCCTGCCGGGCCTTGGTGGCCTTGGCCTTGAAGCGGTCGATGAAGCTCTGCAGGTGGGCGATCCGTTCCTGCTGGCGCTCGTAGGCCGCCTGCTGCAGCACCAGCTGCTGGGCGCGCAGTTCCTCGAAGCGGCTGTAATTGCCGCCATAGCGCGTCAGCTGGGCGTTCTCGATGTGCAGCGTGACGTCCGTGACGGCATCCAGGAACTCGCGGTCGTGGCTGATGACGATCAGCGTACCGGCGTAGCGCTTGAGCCAGGCTTCCAGCCAGACCAGGGCGTCCAGGTCCAGGTGGTTGGTGGGTTCGTCGAGCAGCAACAGGTCGGACGGCGCCATCAGCGCGCGCGCCAGCTGCAGCCGCATGCGCCAGCCGCCGGAGAAGCTGTTGACCGGCTGGTCGAGCTGCGCCGGCGCGAAGCCCAGGCCGAGGATCAGCGTCTGCGCGCGTGCGGTGGCGTCGTGGGCGCCGGCATCCGCCAGGTCGGCGTGCAGCTGCGCGATCGCCATGCCATCGCCAGCCTGCTGGGCTGCTTCCAGTTGCTGGCGCAACTGCACGAGCCGCGCATCGCCACCGAGCACGAAGGCCGTGGCGCCCTCGGCCGTCTCGGGCATTTCCTGCGCGACCTGGGCCAGCTGCCAATGCGGCGGGAGCAGGAATTCACCACCGTCCTCGTGCAGGCCCCCGGCCAGCAGGGCAAACAGGGAGGATTTCCCGGCGCCGTTGCGCCCGACCAGGCCGACGCGCTCGCCCGGGTTGATGGTGGTGGAGGCGCTGTCCAGCAGAACGCGTGCGCCACGGCGCAGTGTGAGGTTGCGAAGCGTGATCATGAAGCGGGCGATTATCCCGTCGAAGCCGGGCAGGCGGCCGCGGTGCCCGGCCTTGGGCTCAGTCGCCGCCGGTTGCCCACAAGCGCAGCGCCTCGCCCGTGACGAGCAGCACCTGGTCCTCCCCGGCGCTGGTGCCGAGCCAGAACACCGGCAGCCCGGGAAAGGCCGCCTCGAAGAACGGGCGCTCGTGGCCGATCTCCAGCACCAGCACCCCGTCCCCGGCGAGCGCCTGCGGGGCGCGCTGCAGCAGCCCGCGGATGAAGTCCATCCCGTCTGGCCCGCCGGCCAGGGCCAGTTCGGGCTCGGCCCGGTATTCGGCCGGCAGGCGTTGCATGCTCTCCTCGTTCACGTAGGGCGGGTTGCACAGGATCAGGTCCCACGGGCCCGGAGCCTCGGCGAGGCCATCGCTGCACACCAGCCGGATGCGCTCGCCCAGCCCATGGCGCTCCACGTTGATCCGGGCCACCGCCAGGGCGTCGGTGCTGATGTCGGCGCCCGTGACCTGCACCTCCGGCCAGGCCATGGCAGCCAGCACGGCGAGGCTGCCGTTGCCGGTGCACAGGTCGAGCACCCGGTGCGTGCGCGCATCCAGCCAAGGGTCGATGTCGCCGCCCGCGATCAGCTCGGCGATCAGGCTGCGCGGCACGATCGCCCGTTCGTCCACGTAGAAGGGTACGCCCTGCAGCCAGGCTTCGCGGGTCAGGTAGGCCGCAGGCTTGCGGCTGCGGATGCGTTCGTCGAACAGGTGGGCGACGCGCTCGCGGTCGGCCGGGCAGACGGGCTGCCCGGCCACCGAGCCCGGGCCATCGTCGAGCGCACTGTCCAGCGGCAGGCCGAGCTGC
>NZ_ALEE01000432.1 GCF_000282995.1 Melaminivora alkalimesophila | reverse complement strand
CAGGCCGAGCTGCCACAGCACGAGCCAGATGGCCTCGTCGCGCGCGTTGGTGGTTCCGTGGCCAAAGCGGACGCCGGCCGCGGTAAGCCGCGCCTCGCCGCAGGCGACCAGCTCGCCGATGGTGTTGCCCGCAAGGCCCGAGGAAGGCGGCGGCAGGGGCAGCGGCTCAACCGGGGCGGACATCCAGCACGATCTCGGTGAAGGAGGGCGCGTCGTCGTCCTGGGGCTGGGCACGCTGCTGGGCCTGTTCCTGCGCCGTGCGCCGGGCAGCCGCGAAGTCGTTCTGCAGCCGCCACATCAGGTTGGTGGGGGAATCGGCGTAGGCAAGGGCCTCGTTGCGCTCGATGGTGCCATCCAGGATCAGCTCCGCCAGCGACTCCTCGAAGGTCTGGGAGCCTTCGGCCATGGATTTCTCCATGGCGTCGCGCACCCCCGAGAAATCGCCTTGCTCGATCAGCTCGGCCACCAGCTTGGTGTTGAGCATCACCTCGGCGGCCGGCACCCGCGAGCCGTCCTTGGCGCGCACCAGGCGCTGCGAGATGATCGCCCGCAGCGCCGAGGACAGGTCGCCGAGCATCGTGGAGCGCACTTCCACCGGGTAGAAGGACAGGATCCGGTTGAGGGCGTGGTAGCTGTTGTTGCCGTGCAGCGTCGCCAGGCACAGGTGGCCGGACTGGGCATAGGCGATCGCCGCCGACATGGTCTCGCGATCGCGGATCTCGCCGATCAGGATCACGTCGGGTGCCTGGCGCAGGGCGTTCTTCAGCGCGGTCTGCAGCGATTGCGTGTCGCTGCCGATCTCGCGCTGGTTGATGATCGAGCGCTTGTTCCTGAACTGGTACTCGATCGGGTCTTCGACGGTCAGGATGTGGCCCGTCAGCGTCTGATTGCGCTCCTCGATCATGGCCGCGAGGGTCGTGCTCTTGCCGGAGCCTGTGGCGCCGACCACCAGGACCAGGCCGCGCTTTTGCATGATCAGCTCGCCCAGCACCGGCGGCAGGCGCAGGCTGGAGAGCTGGGGGACGTCGTGGGAGATGTAGCGGATCACGATCGAGTAGGTGCCGCGCTGGCGCATCCCGCTCACGCGAAAGCGGCCCACGCCGCTCAGCGGCACGCCCATGTTGAGCTCGCCGGTCTCCTGCAGCTCCTCGATGCGCTCGGGCGGCACCACTTCCGCGAGCAGGTTGAGGGGCGCGTCCGGCGGCAGGATCTGGTTGTTGATCGGCACGCACTCGCCGTTGATCTTGATGAGCGCGGGTGCGTTGGCCGAAAGATAGACGTCCGACGCCTTCTTCTCGGCCATCAGCCGGAGGATTTTTTCCATCGTGCCCATGCTTGCTTCCCTCGTGTGCGGACCGTGTCCGTGGTTCGGGCGCGTCGGCTGGGCCTGCGCGGGCTCCAGAGAGCGCCCGGTGTCGTCTTTCCAGGCAGGCATTGTAGGGAGGGGCCTGGGCCGCAGCGCCCAGGTGCGCGGCCCGCGCGCCCCTGTGTCGCCTTGGCGCGTCAGTCGGCAGGGACGGAGGGGTAAGAAAATATTCTTTTGTTACATGGGTATCATTCAAATACCCGACACGGCCCGGGCGGGGCATGGGTCGTCGCGCTGACACGGTGGGAGGCATTGCTGGCAATGGGTATGCGATTTTTTCTCCGTCCGGGCCTGTGGCTCATGCGGCGCATGGGGCTGTCGGCGAGGCTGGCCCTCCTGACGGCGCTGGCCGCGCTGTCGCTGCCGTTGTTGTTGCTGCTGCAGGCGGGCGCACCTGCCGCCGCCTGGGGCGCCTGCCTGGGTCTGGCCTTGTTGCTGGTCTACTTGGGCGTGGCGCTCGAGCAGAGCATTGCGCCCGGCCTGCGCCGGCTGCAAGAGGCGGTGCAGCGCGCCTCCGGGGGCGACCTGTGCGCACGCGCCGCCCTGCAGGGGGGCGACGAGCTCGCTGCCCTCGGCCGCGCGCTCGACGGTATGGTGCTGGCGCTGTCCGCCACGGTGGCCGACGTGCGCAGCAACGCAGCGCTGGTGGCCCATGCCGGACAGTGCCTGGCACGCGACGGCGGCGCGCTGTCGGAGCGGACCGAACAGCAGGCGGCCAGCCTGGAGCAGACGGCAGCCAGCGTCGAGCAACTCTCATCCGCCATGTCCCAGAACGCCCAGGCGGCGGGCGTGGCCGCCGAGGAGGCGGCCCGGGTCCGCGAGGCGGTGCGGGCCGGCGTGCAGGGGATGGAGCAGGCGATCGCATCCGTCGAGCGCATCCAGGAAGGCGCGCGGCGCATGGGCGAGATCATCGCGGTGATCGACGGCATCGCCTTCCAGACCAACATCCTGGCGCTGAACGCTGCGGTGGAGGCGGCGCGCGCGGGTGAGCAGGGGCGTGGCTTCGCGGTGGTGGCGGGCGAAGTCCGCACGCTGGCAGGGCGCTCCGCGGCGGCGGCGCGCGAGATCCGCTCGCTGATCCAGGCCTCCGTCCAGCAGGTCGAGGACAGCGCCGGCCTGATCCGCGGGGCGGGGCAGGCGATGCAGGCAATGACCGCGGGCATGCAGGGCGTGGCAGCCCATGTGGACGAGATCTCGCACTCGGTGGTCGAGCAGAGCACCGGGTTGCGCGAGATCAGCTGCGCCGTGCAGCAACTCGACCAGATCACGCAGCGCAACGCCCACATGGTGGCAGACAGCCTGCAGCAGGCGCGCGCCCTGGAGGGGCGGGCCACCACCTTGGCGCGCTCGGTGCTGCAGTTCCGGCTGCAGCAGGGCACGGCCGACGAGGCCGCGGCGCTGGTGGAGCGGGCGGCCGCGCTTTACCGGCCGGGCCAGGAGGCAGAGTTCCTGCAGCGGCTGACGGACCCGGCCGGGCCGTTCCACGACCGCGACATGTACGTGTTTGCGCTCGACGCGGCAGGCACCTACCGCGCCTTCGGGGGCAACCCCGACAAGGTGGGCTCTCGGGTGCAGGACATCCCGGGCATCGCCGGCGACGCGCTGGTGCGTGCCATCGTCGCCCAGGCCGACCAGGGGCCGGGCTGGGTGGAGTACGACATCACCCATCCTGCCACCGGGGCGGTGCAGACCAAGATGTCGTTCGTGCAGCGGGTGGGCGATTGGTACCTGGGCTGCGGGGTGTACAAGCGCCTGGCGGTGCCGGCCTGACGGAGGCGGAGCTCAGGCGGGCGGCGTTCCCGTCTGGCGCGCCCGCGCCCGCGCCAGCACGGCGGCCAGGGCGGCGCGCCTGTCCTGCTCGGCGGGAGCGGGGGCGTCCACCGGCGCCTGCGCGCGCTCGAGCCGCAGCTGGCGCGCTTGGTAGCGCTCTTGCGCGGCGCGCGCCTGCTGCGCCGACCACGCATTCCAGCCGGTGGCCTCTCCGCTGGCAGCGTGCATGTGGATGCAATCCACGGGACAGGCAGGCACGCACAGCTCGCATCCCGTACAGTGGTCCGCGATCACGGTGTGCATGCGCTTGTTCAGGCCGAGGATCGCATCCGTCGGGCACGCCTTGATGCACAGGGTGCAACCGATACACCAGTCCTCGTCGATCACGGCCACGGCCCGCGGCCCCTCGCTGCCGCAGGCCGCATCGAGCGGCAGCACCGGCTGGCCGGTCAGGGCCGCCAGGCGTGCGACCCCTTCGGCGCCGCCGGGCGGGCAGCGGTTGATCGCCGCTTCTCTGCGGGCGATGGCCTCGGCGTAATGCGCGCAGTCCGGGTAGCCGCAGCGGGTGCACTGCGTCTGGGGGAGCGCCGCGTCGATGCGCGCCGCCAGGCCGGACAGGGCAAGCAGGGCCATGGCGCGGCCCTCAGGCGGCGCGCTTTTCGGCCAGCGGCAGGGCGGCGACCGCGGGGCGGGGCTTGCTGGCATCCGCGTCGAGGATGAAGGCGCGCACTTTGGGATAGACGAGCTCGCGCCAGCGCCGGCCGCTGAAGATGCCGTAGTGGCCTGCGCCCTGGACCTCCAGGTGGTGGCGTGCCTGTTCGGGGATGCCGCTGCACAGGCCATGCGCCGCCTGGGTCTGGCCGCAGCCCGAGATGTCGTCCAGCTCGCCCTCGACCGTGAGCAGGGCGGTGTGCGTGATGTCTTGCGGGCGCACACGCTCGGGCACGCCCTGCGGGTTGCGCACGTCCCAGGTCCCTTTCACCAGGGCAAATTCCTGGAACACGGTGCGGATGGTTTCCAGGTAGTAGTGCGCGTCCATGTCGAGCACGGCGTTGTACTCGTCGTAGAACTTGCGGTGTGCCTCGGCGCTGGCGTCGTCGCCCTTGACCAGATTGCGAAAGTAATCGTAGTGGCTGGTCGCATGCCGGTCGGGGTTCATGGCGATGAAGCCGGTGTGTTGCAGGAAGCCGGGGTACACCATCCGGCCCGCGCCCGGGAACTTGGCCGGCACGGGGTAGATGACGTTGTTCTCGAACCACTCGTAGCTGCGCTGCGTGGCCAGGTCGTTGACCGCGGTGGGCGAGCGGCGCGCGTCGATCGGCCCTCCCATCATGGTCATGGATAGCGGCGTGGTCTCCCCCCGGCTGGCCATCAGGGAGATGGCGGCGAGCACCGGCACCGTGGGCTGGCAAACACTCATGACGTGGCAGTTGCCGTACTTGCCCTGCAGGTGCCGGATGAACTCCTGCACGTAGTTCACGTAGTCGTCCAGGTGAAAGTCGCCTTCGGCGAGCGGCACCATGCGCGCGTTCTTCCAGTCCGTGATGTAGACCTTGTGGCCGCTGAGCATGGTGCGCACCGTGTCGCGCAGCAGCGTCGCGTAGTGGCCCGACAGCGGCGCCACGACCAGCACCACCGGCTGGTCCTTGAGCTTCGTGAGCGTGTCGGGGTCGTCCGAGAAGCGCTTGAAGCGGCGCAGCTCGCAGAAGGGCTTGTCGAGCTCCACGCGCTCGTGGATGGCCACCTCCACACCGTCGACCTGCACCGTGCGGATACCGAACTCGGGCTTTTCATAGTCCTTGCCCAGGCGGTGCATCAGGTCGTAGGCGGCGGAGATCCGGTGGGCCGTCTGCGTGTGGCCGAAGGGGTTCAGCGGGTTGCTGTAGAACTTCGCCGTCGCCTGGGCCAGGTCGGCGAAGGGCTCCATCAGGCTGCGCTGCGTTTCATAGAGGGTGTAGAGCATGGCGTAAGTGATTGTTGCGACCTGATATATATCAGTTACTGACGTTGCCTGCAGGGCGTGATACCACTTAGGCAGCGTCTCCCTGGCGACACCTGGCCGCTAGGCCGGGCTGCGGTGCCCTCAGGATGCGTTCTGCTGCCGGGGGGCGTCTGTCAGAGACGGGCTCGGCGCCTCAGGAGGCTTCTGCCTGCAGCCATGTCTGAAATGCGGCCCGTGCGGTGTTGCGCAATGCGGGCTGGAAGGTCTCGGGGTCGCCCAGGTAGAGGCAGTGCCGGATGACGGTAAAGGGGTTGAAACTGCGCCCCGGCTCGGCCGCTTCGTAGGCCTGCTTGTAGCGCTTGACCGTCGCCAGACCCTGGCGCAGGGTGGCGTTGAAGCGTTCGCGCGTGATGGCCGGGTCCCAGCCGAGAATGTCGTCCACGAACAGGTCCACGCGATGGGCGTCGAACTCTTGGTCAGGAAAGAAATGGCGCGCGATGCGCAGGAAGCTGAACGCATCGAGCACCTTGCTGCCGCGCGGGGCCGCGCTGCCTTCCTGCCCGGACCCATGCGTTCCCTCCAGTTCGGCCGGGTCGTCTCCCGGGCGCTGCAGCTCCGCTTCGGTGGCGTCGCGGATCTGCCGGAACTCCCGGTCCGCCAGCTCGAACAGGGCCGACAGCACGTTGATGCGGCGCTTGAGGGCCGCCGGGATCGATTTCTTGTACTTGATGCGGTGGTCCAGCACGCTCCAGGCGTCCTGGATGATGGTGCGCACCTGCAGCTCGAAGGGCTCGCACAGGTGCGCCGTGTGGGGCGCTGCATCCGCCAGCTCCGCCTTCAGGCGCAGGTCCAGGTGCAGCCCCATGTAACCGAAGGCCGACTCGGTGCCCTGCACGGCGCCCACCTTGTCCGTCACGTCGATGACCTCGAACTGTTGGCGCACGAGCTGCGCGATCCGCCCCAGCTCGTCCTCGTAGAGACACACCACGCGCACCCCGATCAGGTCGGTGATGCAGCGGCGGATCTCGTAGCCGCCGCCATCTTCCTCCAGCGCCGCCCGGTACTTGCGCGCGAACTTGCGCAGGCATTCATCGCGGTCCTTGACGCGGCCCTCGACCTTGGCGATCTCCAGGCCCGGCACCTGGGCCAGGAGCGCCTGCAGGCGCGCCACATGCAGCGCGCAGGCGAGCTCCAGCGCCGTGCGCTCGCGCGCATAGAAGGCGTGGAAGGCGATTTCCTCGGAAGTCAGGCGCGTGGCAGCAGGCATGCTGGAAGGAGGGTGGACGGTGGCACAAGGATAGCGCCAGGCCTCAGGGCCGTGCGCGCGCGAGCGCCATCACCTCGCGCGCCGGCAGTGGTTTGAGGCGGTGGTCGCTCCAGACCTGGCGCCAGCGGCGCGCGCCCGGCAGCCCGGCGCGCAGGCCCAGCATGTGCCGCGCCACCGCCTGCCAGGGGGTTCCATGCTGTGCGGCCTCACGCTCCATGTACGCCACCATGGCGTCCTCCACCTCCTCGCGCGACAGGCCGGGGCCCGGCTGGCCGAGGAATTGGCGGTCCCAGCTGGCGAGCCACCAGGGGTTGTGGTAGGCCTCGCGCCCGACCATGACGCCATCGACCACCGCGAGCTGCCCGCGCACCGCCTCATCGCTGGCGATGCCGCCGTTGATGGCAATCACGAGTTCGGGAAAGTCGCGCTTGAGCCGGGCGACCATCTCGTAGCGCAGGGGCGGGACCTCGCGGTTTTCCTTGGGAGACAGCCCCTTGAGCCAGGCGTTGCGAGCATGCACGATGAACACCCGGCAGCCCCCCTCGGCCACCGTGCCGACGAAATCGCGCACGAAGCCGTAGTCTTCCACCCGATCGATGCCGATGCGGTGCTTGACGGTGACGGGCAGCTGCACGGCTTCGACCATCGCGCGCACGCAGTCGGCGACCAGCCGGGGTTCTGCCATCAGGCAGGCCCCGAAGGCGCCGCGCTGCACGCGCTCGCTCGGGCAGCCACAGTTGAGGTTGACCTCGTCGTAGCCCCATTCCTGAGCCAGCCGCGCGCACCGCGCAAGATCGGCGGGCTCGCTGCCGCCCAGCTGCAGGGCGACGGGATGTTCGGCCGCGTCGAAGCGCAGGTGGCGCTGCACGTCGCCATGCAGCAATGCGCCGGTGGTCACCATCTCGGTGTAGAGCAGTGCGTGCCGCGTGAGCAGGCGGTGCAGGTAGCGGCAGTGCCGATCGGTCCAGTCGAGCATCGGCGCCACCGACATGCGCCAGCGATTGGCGGCGAGCGGGGCAGGCGGGCGGGGTTGCACGGTGGTGGCGTCCAGGCGGCGTCTTCAGCGGCGCTCGTAGAGGGCCTCGATCTCGGTGGCGTAGCGCGCCATCAGGTTGTTGCGCTTGAGCTTGAGGGTCGGGGTCATGAGGCCGTTTTCGACGGTCCAGGGCTCGCGCACCAGGTGCACGGCGCGCGGGACGGCATAGCGCGGGAAGCTGGCGGTCTGGCGCTCGATCCGGGCGAGGGCGGCGCGCTGCACGCGCGGGTCGCGCAAGGCCGCAGGGTCCTTGGGGTCCAGCCCCAGGCCCTGGGCGAGCTGCGTCCATTCCTCGCCGCCCACCACCGCGACCGTGGCGATGAAAGGCCGATTCTCCCCCACGGCAAACACCTGGGCAAAGAGGGGATCTGCGGCGATCGCCAGTTCCAGGTCGCCCGGCGGGACTTTCTCACCGGTGGAAGTGACGATGATTTCCTTGATGCGCCCGAGGATGCGGATGCGGCCCTCCACGATCTCGGCCTGATCCCCGGTGGACAACCAGCCGTCGGGCGAGAGGACCCGCGCCGTGTCTTCCGGCCGCTTCCAGTAGCCCCGCATCACGATCGGGCCGCGCACCTGCAGTTCGCGGTTGTCGCCAATCCGAACCTCCACGCCCGGGAGCGCCCGGCCGACGGTGGCCGGATCGTTGTCCTCCACGGTGTTGGCGCTCACCACCGGCGCGGTCTCCGTCATGCCGTAGCCCTGCACCAGCGGCAGGCCCAGGCCCAGGAAGCAGCGCGCGATGGTGGGCGACAGCGGGGCTCCGCCGCTTACCGCCACGCGCACGCGGCCGCCGAACTGCGCGAGCAAGGGCCGTGCCACCAATAGCCGCAGCAGCGGCCATGGCAACAGCCGCGCCCAGCCGGCCCTTGCACCATCCTCGGCGGCAGGGGGCGGCAAGGCCTGGGCCGCACGGAAGCGCCGCCAGCCTGCGGCCTGCGCCGCCTCGAACAGGCGCATCTTCAGCGCCGAGGCCGAGAGAGCCTCCAGCACACGGGCGTGTACCCGCTCGTAGATGCGCGGCACCGACACCAGCACCGTGGGGCGCACGGTCCGCATGTCCTCGGCCAGCTGCGCCACCGAGCGCGCGTAGGCCACGCAGCTGCCCGCGGCGATGGCCAGGTAGTAGCCGGCCGTGCGCTCGAAGGTGTGGGACAGCGGCAGAAAGGACAGGAACACATCTTGCGGGGTCGGCGTGATGCGCGCCAGCACGGCAGCGACGTCCGAGACCACGTTGTGGTGGGTCAGCATCACGCCCTTGGGCTTGCCCGTGGTGCCGCTGGTATAGACCAGCGCCGCGAGGTCGTGGGGGGCGGGCGGCGCTGGCAAGGCCGTGTCGGCCGCAGGGTGTGCCAGCCAGTCCGCCAGCGCCGCGACTGGCACCGGCGAGTCGCC
>NZ_ALEE01000431.1 GCF_000282995.1 Melaminivora alkalimesophila | reverse complement strand
TGCGAGTCGCCTCCCGCCGGCGCGCCCGCAGCGCCCCCGGTGACGACAACGCCCTGCAGGTGCGGCAGCGGCTGACCCAGCTCCCGGATGCGCTCCCACTGCGCCCGCTCGGCGACCACCAGGAGCGAGACTTCCGCATCCTGCAGGATATAGGCGATGCTGCCGGGATTGTCGATGGCGTGCAACGGCACCGGCACGCAGCCGCAGGCGAGCACCGCCTGGTCGATGGTCATGGCATCGAAGCCGTTGGGCAGCAAGATCGCTACGCGCGCCCCGGCCGGCAGGCCCGAGGCGGCAACGGCACGCGCCCATTGCTGCACGCGCGCAAGCGCCTGGTGCCAGCTTAGGCTCTGCCAGCGGCCGGTGGCCGGGTCGTGTTGGCGGTAGGCCTCGCCGTCGGGGGTGGCGCGGGCGCGCAGCGCGAGCAGGTCGGGCACGGTGCGCACATCGCCGAGTTCGGAGAAAGCAGTGGTCATGCGGGTAGGCCCGGTCGTTCTCGGGTAAACCCTCAATGATAGCGGCAGGGCCCG
>NZ_ALEE01000430.1 GCF_000282995.1 Melaminivora alkalimesophila | reverse complement strand
GGCAGGGCCCGCCTCGCTCCTGCACCGGGCCCGGCACCTGGTCGCTCGGGGCCGGGCCTCAACTGGCCGCTTCCAGGCCGCTTGCGAAGTGCGCCGCCATCGCCTGCTCGGTGGCCCGCGGGTCGCGCGCGCGCAGCGCCGCCATGATGCGCTCGTGCTCGGCCAATGATTCCTCGATCCGCCCCTGCTTGAACAGCGAATGGTGGCGGTTCAATTTCATGACCTTGCGCAGGTCCGCGACCACCTGCCCGAGCCAGCGGTTGTCCGCCATCTCCAGCAGCCGCATGTGGATGCGCTCGTTGATGGCGAAGAAGCGCTCGCGGTCCTCTCGCGCCTGCACCAGCTCGGCGTGCAGCGCCTCCAGCTCGCGCAGCTGGGCGGGGGTCGCCCGGGCGGCGACGGTCGCCGCCGCCTCGCGCTCGAGCAGCGACAGCAGCTGGTAGACGTCGCGCAGGTCCTTCTCTGACATCTCCGTCACGTAGGCCCCGCGGCGCACCTTCATGGTCACCAGGCCCTCGGCGGCCAGCACCTTGAGCGCCTCGCGCAGCGGCGTGCGGCTGATGCCGAATTCCTCGGCGATCTTCAGCTCGTCGATCCACGCGCCGGGCTCGAGCTCGCGGCGGAAGATGCGCTGGCGCAGCTCTTCCGCCACCTGTTCGTAGAGCGCGCGCGGGGCAAGGGTCACGGCGGACATGCGCGGACTGTAGCGCAGAAAAACTAAGAATTAATAATTACGACGCCATTCGGCGTTAAACTCCTGGCCCATCGCGCGCGGCCGGCGGCCCGCTCCCGTGCTGCGCCTGCTTGTTTTTCCGCCCAACGCCCTTCGTGCCATGAGCCAGCCATCCGACCCCCTGTTCACGCCCGCGACCCTCGAAGACTGGGCCAAGGCGGCCGCCAAGTCCGCGCCCGGCGGCGACGTCGAGGCCCTCAACTGGGTCACGCCAGACGGCATCACGGTCAAGCCCTTGTACACGGCCGAGGACACGGCCGGGCTGCCCTACACCAACACACTGCCGGGCTTCGAGCCCTACGTGCGCGGCCCCCAGGCCACCATGTACGCCGTGCGGCCCTGGACCATCCGCCAGTACGCGGGCTTTTCCACCGCCGAGGAATCCAACGCCTTCTACCGCAAGGCGCTGGCCGCTGGCGGGCAGGGTGTGTCGGTGGCCTTCGACCTGGCGACGCACCGCGGCTACGACTCGGACCACCCGCGCGTCACCGGCGACGTGGGCAAGGCGGGCGTGGCGATCGACAGCGTGGAGGACATGAAGATCCTGTTCGACGGCATTCCGCTGGACAAGGTCAGCGTGTCCATGACCATGAATGGCGCGGTGCTGCCGGTGCTGGCGGGCTACGTGGTGGCGGCCGAGGAGCAGGGCGTCAGCCAGGACCAGCTGTCGGGGACCATCCAGAACGACATCCTCAAGGAGTTCATGGTCCGCAACACCTACATCTACCCGCCAAAGCCGTCGATGCGCATCATCGGCGACATCATCGAGTACACGAGCCGGAACATGCCCCGGTTCAACTCGATCTCGATCTCGGGCTACCACATGCAGGAGGCCGGGGCCAACCAGGCGCTGGAACTGGCCTTCACGCTCGCCGACGGCAAGGAATACGTGAAGACGGCGATTGCCAAGGGCATGGACGTGGACGATTTCGCCGGGCGGCTGTCGTTCTTCTGGGCGATCGGCATGAATTTCTACCTGGAGATCGCCAAGATGCGCGCCGCGCGCCTGCTCTGGTGCCGCATCATGAAGGGCTTCAATGCCAAGAAGCCCAAGAGCCTGATGCTGCGCACGCACTGCCAGACCTCCGGCTGGTCGCTCACCGAGCAGGACCCCTACAACAACGTGGTGCGCACCACCATCGAGGCCATGGCGGCCGTGTTCGGCGGCACGCAGAGCCTGCATACCAATGCATTGGACGAGGCGATTGCGCTGCCGACGGAGTTTTCCGCCCGCATCGCGCGCAACACGCAGCTGATCATCCAGGAAGAGACCCACATCACCAAGGTGATCGACCCCTGGGCCGGCTCCTACATGATGGAGAAGCTGACCCAGGACATGGCGGACGCCGCCTGGAAGATCATCGAGGAGGTCGAAGCCATGGGCGGCATGACGGCCGCCGTGGATTCGGGCTGGGCGAAGCTGAAGATCGAGGCGGCTGCAGCGGAAAAGCAGGCGCGCATCGACTCCGGCAAGGAAGTCATCGTCGGCGTGAACAAGTACCGGCTGGACAAGGAAGACCCGGTCGACATCCTGGAAGTGGACAACGTCAAGGTGCGCGACAGCCAGATCGCGCGCCTGGCGGCCATCCGCAAGACGCGCGACCAGGCCAAGGTCGATCAGGCGCTGGCGGCCCTCACCCGCGCGGCCGAGTCGGGCGAGGGCAACCTGCTGGACCTCGCCATCCAGGCGATGCGCCTGCGCGCCACCGTGGGCGAGGTCTCCGACGCGCTGGAAAAGGTTTTCGGACGGCACCGTGCCGACACGCAGATGGTCACGGGGGTCTATGCCAAAGCCTACGAAGGCGCCGAGGGCTGGGAAAAGCTCAAGGCCGAGATCGAGTCCTTCGCCGAAGCGCAAGGCCGCCGTCCGCGCGTGATGATCGCCAAGCTGGGCCAAGACGGACACGACCGCGGCGCCAAGGTGGTCTCCACCGCCTTTGCCGACCTGGGCTTCGACGTGGACATCGGGCCACTTTTTCAGACGCCGGAGGAATGCGCCCGCCAGGCCATCGAGAACGACGTGCATGCCATCGGCGTCTCGACGCTGGCCGCCGGTCACAAGACGCTGGTGCCCGCCATCATCGCCGCATTGAAAGAGCAGGGCGCGGACGACATCATCGTCTTCGTCGGCGGCGTGATCCCGGCCCAGGACTACGACTTCCTCTGGAAAGCGGGCGTCAAGGGCATCTACGGGCCGGGCACGCCGATCCCGGCGAGCGCCAAGGATGTGCTCGAGCAGATCAAGGCGGCACTTGCCTGAGTGCCTTGCTGGATCAGGCACACGCTCGCAAATCTAGACTACCGATGTGCGCGACTTCCACCACTATCGCCTGCCCGACGGGCGTGCGATCGAGATCCCGTGACGGGCATGCGTGATCTTCCCCTGCTCGATCCCTTGCTGCACGGCCCACCCCTGGCGCGCCGCCGCGCCATGGCCAAGGCCATCACGCTGCTCGAATCGACCCGCACCGACCACCGCGCGCAGGCCGACGAGCTGCTCACGGCGCTGCTGCCGCACACCGGCCGCGCGCTGCGCTTAGGGATAAGCGGCGTGCCGGGCGTGGGCAAGTCCACCTTCATCGAGGCGCTCGGCCTGTACCTGATCCGCGAGCAGGGATTGAAGGTGGCGGTGCTGGCCATCGACCCGTCGTCTACCGTCTCGGGCGGCTCCATCCTGGGCGACAAGACCCGCATGGAGCAGCTGTCCAACGAACAGGACGCCTACATCCGCCCGAGCCCTTCCGGCGGCACCCTGGGGGGCGTGGCGGAGAAGACGCGCGAGGCAATGCTGGTGTGCGAGGCGGCCGGCTACGACGTGG
The DNA here is from genome assembly GCF_000282995.1 of Melaminivora alkalimesophila. Classification (GTDB taxonomy): domain Bacteria; phylum Pseudomonadota; class Gammaproteobacteria; order Burkholderiales; family Burkholderiaceae_C; genus Melaminivora; species Melaminivora alkalimesophila. The sequence continues at coordinate 1,620 of NZ_ALEE01000430.1, read as the reverse complement.
TCATCGTCGAGACCGTGGGCGTGGGCCAGAGCGAGATTGCGGTGCACGGCATGACCGACATGTTCTGCGTGCTGCAGCTGCCCAACGCCGGCGACGACCTGCAGGCCATCAAGAAGGGCGTGATGGAGCTGGCCGACTTGGTGGTCATCAACAAGGCCGACATCGACCCGCACGCCGCAATCCGCGCGCAGGCGCAGATCACCTCCAGCCTGCGCCTGCTGGCGATGCACGGCAATCCCGACCACGACTGGAAGGCCGGCCTGGTCTGGCGGCCCAAGGTCATCACGCTCAGTGCTTTGAAGGGCGAGGGCGTGGATGAATTCTGGGCCGTGGTCAGCGAGTTCCGCTCCATGCAGACCGGCAACGGCCGTCTGGCCGCACGGCGCGAGCGCCAAGCGCTGGCCTGGATGTGGGAGCGCATCGACTTCGGCCTCAAGCAGGCGTTTCGCCAGCACCCAGAGGTCAGGGCGCTGCTGCCGCAGCTGCAGCAGGACGTGGCCGCAGGGCGCATCGCGCCCAGCACGGCAGCGCGGAGCCTGCTGGCAGCCCAGACAGGACCAGCGCAGGCAGCGGCCAATTGAACGGCTTGCGCCGGCGCGTTTCCACGGACCCCCGGTTCAACACAAGGACGAACACCACATGCAAAGCATCCTCGAACAACTGGAGAAAAAGCGCGAGCTCGCCCGCATGGGCGGAGGCCAGAAGCGCATCGACGCGCAGCACAAGAAGGGCAAGCTCACGGCGCGCGAGCGCATCGAGCTGCTGCTCGATGACGGCACCTTCGAGGAATGGGACATGTTCGTCGAGCACCGCTGTGCCGATTTCGGCATGCAGGACAACAAGATCCCGGGCGACGGCGTGGTCACGGGCTACGGCATGATCAACGGCCGCCTGGTGTTCGTCTTCAGCCAGGACTTCACCGTCTTCGGCGGCGCACTGTCCGAGGCCCATGCCGAGAAGATCTGCAAGATCATGGACCAGGCGATGAAGGTCGGCGCCCCGGTCATCGGCCTGAACGACTCGGGCGGCGCGCGCATCCAGGAGGGCGTGGCGTCGCTCGGCGGCTACGCCGAGGTCTTCCAGCGCAACGTCATGGCCTCGGGCGTCATTCCGCAGATCAGCATGATCATGGGCCCGTGCGCCGGCGGCGCGGTGTATTCGCCCGCCATGACCGACTTCATCTTCATGGTCAAGGATTCGAGCTACATGTTCGTGACGGGCCCGGAAGTCGTGAAGACCGTGACGCACGAGGAAGTCACGGCGGAAGAACTCGGCGGCGCCATCACCCACACCACCAAGAGCGGCGTGGCCGACATGGCGTTCGAGAACGACGTCGAGGCGTTGCTGATGCTGCGGCGCCTGTACAACTACCTGCCGCTGAACAACCGCGAAAAGCCGCCGGTGCGCCCGAGCAAGGACCCGGCCGACCGCGCCGACCTGAGCCTGGACACGCTGGTGCCGGCCAACCCCAACCAGCCCTACGACATGAAGGAGCTGATCCTCAAGACCGTGGACGATGGGGATTTCTTCGAGCTGCAGCCCGACTATGCGAAGAACATCATCATCGGCTTTGCCCGCATGGAGGGGCAGACCGTGGGCATCGTCGCCAACCAGCCGCTG
>NZ_ALEE01000429.1 GCF_000282995.1 Melaminivora alkalimesophila | reverse complement strand
CCACCCAGCCGCTGGTGCTGGCGGGCTGCCTGGACATCCGCTCCAGCATCAAGGCGGCGCGCTTCGTGCGCTTTTGCGATGCCTTCAACATTCCGGTTGTCACCTTCGTGGACGTGCCCGGCTTCATGCCCGGCACGGCGCAGGAGTATGGCGGCATCATCCGCCACGGCGCCAAGCTGCTCTACGCCTACGCCGAGTGCACGGTACCGAAGATCACCGTCATCACGCGCAAGGCCTATGGCGGCGCCTACGACGTGATGAGCTCCAAGCACCTGCGCGGCGACGTGAACCTGGCCTGGCCCAACGCCGAGATCGCCGTGATGGGCGCCAAGGGCGCGGTGGAGATCATCTTCCGCGAGGACAAGAACGACCCGGTGAAGCTTGCCGCGCGCGAGGCGGAATACAAGGAGCGCTTTGCCAACCCCTTCGTTGCTGGCGCGCGCGGCTACATCGACGACGTGATCCTGCCGCACGAGACCAGGAAGCGCATCTGCCGCTCGCTGCTCATGCTGCGCGAGAAAAAACTGGAGAACCCGTGGCGCAAGCACGGGAACATTCCGCTGTAACCAGAAGAACAAGAAACCAGGAGTTCACCAGTCATGTTCACCAAAATCCTGATTGCCAACCGCGGCGAGATCGCCTGTCGCGTGATTGCCACGGCCAAGAAGATGGGCATCGCCACGGTGGCGGTGTATTCCGACGCCGACGCCGCCGCGCGCCACGTCAAGCTGGCCGACGAGGCCGTCCACATCGGCGCCGCGCCCAGCCGCGAGTCCTACCTGCAAGCCGACCGCATCATCGCCGCCGCCAAGCAGACCGGCGCCCAGGCCATCCACCCGGGCTATGGCTTCCTGTCGGAGAACGAGGCCTTCGCGAAGAAGGTGGAAGAGGAGGGCCTGGTCTTCATCGGCCCCAAGCACTATTCCATCGCCGCCATGGGCGACAAGATCGCCTCCAAGAAACTCGCGCAAGAAGCCGGTGTGAGCTGCATCCCGGGCCACAACGAGCCCATTCAAACGCCCGAGCAGGCGGTGGAGATTGCCCGCGGCATCGGCTACCCCGTCATGATCAAGGCCAGCGCCGGCGGTGGCGGCAAGGGCCTGCGCGTGGCCTTCAACGACAAGGAAGCGCACGAGGGCTTCGCCAGCTGCCAGAGCGAGGCCAGGAACAGCTTCGGCGACGACCGCGTCTTCATCGAGAAATTCGTGCAGGAGCCGCGCCACATTGAAATCCAGGTGCTGGGCGATGCACATGGCAACGTGATCTACCTGAACGAGCGCGAGTGCTCTATCCAGCGTCGCCACCAGAAGATCATCGAGGAGGCACCGTCGCCCTTCATCAGCGAAGCCACCCGCAAGGCCATGGGCGAACAGGCGGTCGCGCTGGCCAAGGCCGTGAAGTACCAGAGCGCCGGCACGGTCGAATTCGTGGTCGGCAAGGACCAGGACTTCTACTTCCTGGAGATGAACACCCGCCTGCAGGTCGAGCATCCGGTGACCGAATGCATCACCGGCCTGGACCTGGTGGAGCTGATGATTCGCGTGGCGGCCGGCGAGAGGCTGC
>NZ_ALEE01000428.1 GCF_000282995.1 Melaminivora alkalimesophila | reverse complement strand
CGATCTGCCGGCGCATCTCGCGCACGTGGCGCAACCCGTCCCAGTGCCCGATGCGCTGCACCGCCAGCCGCGGCCGGCCGGGCTGCTCGATGCAGGCCAGCGCCCGCGCCATGGTGGCGGCATCGCCGACGACGAAGGCCCCGGCCAGCACCTGCGGGGCGTCGCGAAAGGCCTTGGCGACGATTTCCGGGCCGATGCCGGCCGGATCGCCCTGGGTGATGGCCAGCGGCAGGCCGGGGGGTGCGGGGGTTTCAGGCATCGGGACAGCTCTCTGCGGTACGCGCGGTGCGGCGCGGGGGCGCGGGGGCGCGGTGTGGCAGCCTCGTCAGGCCGGGTTGTCGATGTCGATGAACTGGTGCTCGAGCCCCAGTTCGGCCGCCACGTGCGCGGCCACCGCCGGCGCCCCATAGCGTTCGGTGGCATGGTGTCCGGCGGCGAGGAAGGCCACGCCGGTCTCGCGCGCCAGGTGGGCCTGCGGCTCGGAGATCTCGCCCGTGAGAAAGGCGTCCGCGCCGGCCGCGATCGCCGCCTCGAACCAGCCTTGCGCGCCGCCCGAACACCAGGCGATGCGGCGGATGGGTCGCGGCGGGCCGTCCGGCGCCACCAGCGTCACGGCGCGGCCCAGCGCCTGCTGCACCTGCTCTGCCAGGGCCTGCGGGCTTGCCACGTCGCAGGGCGCGCAGAAGCCCAGATCGTGTTCGCCGAAGCGCGCATCCCACTGCCAGCCCAGCAAGGCGCCCAGTTGCGCGTTGTTGCCCAGCGTCGGATGGGCATCGAGCGGCAGGTGGTAGGCGACCAGGTTGATGTCGTGCGCCAGCAGGCGCTGGATGCGCGCTTTCAGCCAGCCCGTGATGCGGCCATCCATGCCGCGCCAGAACAGCCCGTGGTGCACCAGGAGGGTGTCGGCGCGCGCCTCGATGGCGGCGTCGATCAGCGCCCGGCTGGCCGTGACGCCGCTGACGATGCGCGCGACCTGGGGCCGGCCCTCGACTTGCAGGCCGTTCGGGCCGTAGTCCTTGAAGTTCCCTGGCTGCAGCAAGGCGTCCAGGTGCGCCACGAGTTCGTTTCTGTGGATGCTCATGCCCACGCATTGTGCCGCCACCGTCCCACCGCGCCAGCCGGCAGTCGCGCGACAATCGGGGTTTCCCCCTTTCTTCGCCCCGATGCCATGAAGCGCTACTGGTTGCTGTTCTCCCAAGCCGTGACGGTCCTGGTCGCGGCCTACTTCGTCGTCGCGACCCTGCAGCCCAGCTGGCTGCAGCGCGGCATGACCACCACCAGCGCCGGCATCTCCGTCATCGAGGCGCCTTCGGCGCCCGCCGCCCAGCCCGCCGCGGGCAGCTTCAGCGCCGCCGCGCGCAAGGCCGCGCCAGCGGTGGTGAGCATCACCACCAGCAAGGCCGTGCGCCACCCGCGCAGCAACGACCCCTGGTTCCAGTTCTTCTTCGGCGACCAGGGCCTGCAGGCCCAGACCGGCCTGGGCAGTGGCGTGATCATCAGCCCGGAGGGCTACATCCTGACCAACAACCATGTGGTCGAGGGCGCCGACGAAATCGAGGTGACGCTGTCGGACAGCCGACGCGCGCGCGCCAGCGTCATCGGCACCGACCCGGAGACCGACCTGGCGGTGCTGCGCATCCAGCTGGACAAGCTGCCGGTGATCGTGCTGGGGGACTCCGACCAGCTGGCGGTGGGCGACCAGGTGCTGGCCATCGGCAACCCCTTCGGCGTCGGGCAGACGGTGACCAGCGGCATCGTCTCGGCGCTGGGCAGGAGCCAGCTGGGCATCAACACCTTCGAGAACTTCATCCAGACCGATGCCGCCATCAATCCGGGCAACTCGGGCGGGGCGCTGGTGGACGTGAATGGCCACCTGATGGGCATCAACACCGCCATCTACTCGCGCTCGGGCGGCAGCATGGGGATCGGCTTCGCGATTCCCGTCTCCACGGCACGGCTGGTGCTGGACGGCATCGTGCGCGATGGGCAGGTCACGCGCGGCTGGATCGGCGTGGAGCCCAACGAACTCTCACCCGAACTGGCGCAGACCTTCGGGGTGCGCGCCACCGAGGGCGTGATCATCACCGGCGTGCTGCAAGGCGGCCCGGCCGCGCAGGCCGGCGTGCGCCCCGGCGACGTGATCCTGAAGGTGGACGGCAAGGCCACCAACACCGTGCCGCAGCTGCTCACCGCCGTCGCGGCGCTCAAGCCGGGCACGCCGGCCCGCTTCGAGCTGCAGCGCGGCGACGAGCGGCTGGAGGTCTCGGTGGTGGCCGGCACCCGGCCGCGCCAGCTGCAGATGCGCCGCTGAGGCGCAGCGCACCGGCGACCCGGCGCGGGGCGCCCTCAGGCGGTGGGCCCGGGGCGGCCCTCCTCGCCGGGCGCCTGGGTGTGGCGGATGAACAGCCGCGCCGCCCAGATCCCCACTTCGTAGAGCAGGCACATCGGGATCGCCAGCGCCAGCTGCGAGACCACGTCGGGCGGCGTGACGATGGCGGCGATCACGAAGGCGGCGACGATGAAGTAGCCGCGAAAGCTCTTGAGCTTGTCCACGCTCACCACCCCCAGGCGCGCCAGCACCACCACCGCGATCGGCACCTCGAAAGCCAGCCCGAAGGCGAGGAACATGGTCATGACGAAGCCCAGGTAGGCCTCGATGTCCGGCGCCGCCGTGATGCTCTTGGGCGCGAAGCTCTGGATGAAGGCGAAGACCTGGCCGAAGACGAGGAAGTAGCAGAAGGCCACGCCCAGGAAGAAGAGCAGCGTGCTGGAGACCACCAGCGGCAGCACCAGGCGCTTCTCGTGCGAGTACAGGCCCGGCGCAACGAAGGCCCAGACCTGGTAGAGCACGAAGGGCAGCGCAATCAGGAAGGCCGCCAGCAACAGGATCTTGAGCGGCACCATGAAGGGCGAGATCACCGAGGTGGCGATCATGGTCGAGCCCTGCGGCAGGTGGGCCACCAGCGGCGCCGCCAAGAGGTCGTACAGCCGCCCCGGGCCGGGCCAGACGAACAGCACCGCGGCCACGAGGCCCACCGCCACGACGGCGCGCACCAGCCGGTCGCGCAGCTCCATCAGGTGCTCGACAAAGGGCTGTTCGGTGCCGGCCAGCTCGTCTTCGGGATCAGGGTGCTTGGACATGGGACAGGAGAAGGCAGCGGCTGCGCGCACGCTGCCGGGGGCGGCACGCCGGCTGCTGCGCAGCGTGCCCGAAGAAGGGAATCAATGGAACCTGCGCGGCCGAAAGCGCGCCACGCGCGCCGCACCGGACTGCACGTGGGTGCGCACTCCGGCGCGCGCCTTGTACCAGTGGGGCACGGCAGCGCGCTTGAGGCGCCACTTCTTGCCCGGGTGGCGGTAGCTCGGGACGACGGCTGTGGCGGGGCTGCCGTCCGGGTAGCTGGCCCCCTCGTCGAGCGGGAAGCCGGCGTCGCCCGCGGCCTCCAGGCCGGCCACCGTCTCGTCCAGGCCGCGCTGGAAGTCGCTGGCGCTGGTGTGGATGCTGCGCTCGACCTCGCGCGCCGCGCTCTCGACGCTCTCCTTCATCTTGCGCAGCTCGTCGAGCTCCATCGAGCGGTTCACCTCGGCCTTGACGTCGGCGACGTAGCGCTGCGCCTTGCCCAGCAGCGTGCCCACCGTGCGGGCGACGCGCGGCAGCTTCTCCGGGCCGATGACGATGAGCGCGACGGCGCCGATCAGCGCCATCTTTGATAGGCCGAGTTCGATCATGGTGCCACGCCCCAGGCAGCCGGCGATGTGCGCAGGCCGGCCATCAGCCCTTGCGCTGGGCTTCCACGTCGATGGTGTTGCGGTCGGCGGTGGCCGGCGGGTTGCCGGTCACCTGGCCCACGGGCGGGTTGGCGGGCGCGGCCGGCTCGTCGGCGGAGCCTTCGCGCATGCCGTCCTTGAAGCCCTTGACCGCACCGCCCAGGTCCGAGCCGATGTTCTTCAGCTTCTTGGTGCCGAACACCAGGACCACGATCAGCAGCACGACCAGCCAGTGCCAGATGGAAAACGAACCCATGGATATCTCTCCTGATGAATGCGCGCCATTTTAGGCGCTGGGGCCATGCCCACGCTGCGCAGATCCCCTGTCGAGCCACGCCCCGCGGGCGGTCTCAGCCCTTCTTCCAGGGACGTGGGCCGCCGATCACGTGCATGTGCAGGTGGTGGATCTCCTGGCCGCCCTCGGAACCGGTATTTACCACGATGCGGAATCCTCCGTCCGGATAAGGGTTGCAGCCCTGCTCCTGCGCCAGCTTGGGCGCCAGCGTCATCATGTGCCCCAGCAGGTCCGCGTGGTCGGGCGTGACCGCTGCCATGGAGTGCAGATGGACCTTAGGCACCACGAGAAAATGCACCGGCGCCCAGGGGTGGATGTCGTGGAAGGCAAACACCCGCTCGTCCTCGTACACCTTCTTCGAGGGGATCTGGCCGGCGATGATCTTGCAGAAGAGGCAGTTCGGGTCGTGCTGCATGGCGGAGGGCGAAAAGGCGGTCAACAGGCAGTGGAAAGGTCACGCATTGTCGGCGATGTTGACCGTGGTGCGCACGCCCACGTCCGCCCGGTGGGCCTGCAGCCAATCCTGGCCGGCCGCCCTGCCCAGGTCGAACAAGCGGCGCACGAAGGCCAGGTCCGCCCGCAGCTTGCTGGCAGCTCCGAACGGCTCGAGCACCGCGCCACCATCGATGCGGTGCATGCGCACGCTCTTGTAGCGGCGCGCGTCCAGCTTGCCTTCGGCCAGCAGCCGCCGCACGAACTCGATGGCGCGCAGCTCGGACAGCAGGGCGGCGTTGAAGGTGACTTCGTTCATGCGCTCCATGATCTCGCTGGCACTGTCGGGCACGCCTTGGTGCTCGATGGGGTTGATCTGCACCAGCAGCACATCGGCGCAGTCGGTCTTGTAGATCAGCGGGTGCAGCGCGGGATTGCCGGAATAGCCACCGTCCCAGTAATGCTCGCCGTCAATCTCCACCGCCTTGAACAGCAGCGGCAGGCAGGCCGAGGCCATGACGGCATCGGCGCTGAGCCGCTTGGCGGTGAAAATCTCCCCGCGCCCCGTGCGCACATTGGTCGCGCACACGAACACCTGCGGCACAGTGCTGGACTGCGGCGCACGCGCAGAAGCCAGGGCCTCGAAGTCCACCTCGCGCTCCAGCACCCTCCGCAGGGGGTTGATGTCCAGCGGATTGGTCTGGTAGGGCGACAGCCAGTGGGACATCATGCCCAGCAGCGGCCCGGCACCGGGCAAGGGGATGCCCCAGGTCAGGCTGCCGAGTGTGCCCACGCCTTCCCACAGCCGCGCCAGCGTGGCGCGCGCCAGTTCGCAGCCGGCGCGGTGCGCCTCCAGCGGGTCTTTGTGTCCCCGCGCGGCCTGGGCGAATCCGTGAGCCAGCGCAACGGCATTCATGGCACCGGCGCTGGTGCCGCTCACGCCGTCGATGAGGAACTGGCCGTCTTCGAGCAACGCATCCAGCACGCCCCAGGTCAGCGCGCCATGCGAGCCGCCGCCCTGCAGCGCGAGGTTGAGCCGCTGCGGCGCGCCCTGCTCAGGCATCGATGGCCTGCCCCTTGTTCATGGCCACCATGCCGCGCACGATGCGGTAGAGGAACCAGATGGAGATCAGGCCCCAGGCGATCCAACCCGGAAAAAAGAAAACCAGCCACAGCGGCGCAGTGACCGCGTACAGCACGCCGGCCCAGATCACGGTGCGCACGCGCCAGGAGAAATGGCTGGCCTGCCAGGTACCCGCGGCATCGCTTTTCTTCACCAGGTCGATCACCAGCGCGACGATGAGCAGCGCGGCGCTAGGCTGCGCGCCCGGCAGCACCGCCGCCACGGCCACGATCAGGTGCAGGATATAGCTGACCCATCCGACCGTCTTGAGGGATTCGGCCCGCTCGCTGGGCTCCACGTCGACGATATCGTTGTTCATCACGCACCTCCTTCTTCGCTGCTGCGGGCTGCGGCCTTGCGCAGGGCCTTTTCTTCGATGCCGCTGATGCCCTCGCGGCGCTCCAGCTCGGCAATCACGTCGGCGGGGGCAAGCCCGTAGTGCGCCAGCGCAATCATCGAGTGGAACCACAGGTCGGCCACCTCGTACACCAGCTTGGCCTTGTCCGCGCCATGGTCCAAGTCCTTGGCCGCCATGACCACCTCGGTCGCCTCCTCGCCCACCTTCTTGAGGAAGGCGTCAGGCCCCTTGTGCAGCAGCCGCGCGACGTAGCTCTTGTCAGGGTCGCCGCCGTTGGCGGGCTTGCGGCTCTCGATGACGCCGGCCAGCCGCGCAAGCGCGTCCTGCGACAGAGGGGCATGGGTATCGGTGCGGGTCATGGCTTCTTATTTGTAGATGGATTCGGGGTCTTTCAAGACCGGATCGACAGCCTGCCAAGCGCCATTCTGGAGAGCGTTGAAGAAGCAGCTGTGACGACCCGTGTGGCAGGCAATGCCGGGCTCGTGGCCCAGCTGCGTCACCTTCAGCAGCACCACATCGCTGTCGCAGTCCAGGCGAATGTCATGCACCTGCTGCACATGGCCCGACTCCTCGCCCTTGAACCACAGCTTGCCGCGCGAGCGGCTGTAGTACACGGCGCGGCCCAGCTCGGCGGTCTTGGCCAGCGCCTCGCGGTTCATCCAGGCGAACATCAGCACGTCGCCCGTGGCGGCCTCCTGCGCAATCACGGGCACCAGGCCCTGCGCATCCCATTTCACTTGATCAAGCCAGTTCATGGTGTCCATTGTCGGTCATCGGCAGCTACAACACCCATGTTCGCTACTTTTTTTATAGCTTAAAACGCTTGCTGGAAGCGCGCTACAGGCCTTTTTGGCATCCATTCGCGGCGTCAGAGCCGCACGGGGATGCCGCGCTCGCGCATGCGCTCCTTGGCCTGGCGCACGGTGAACTCACCGTAGTGGAAGATGCTGGCCGCCAGCACCGCATCCGCGCCGCCCTGCTGCACGCCATCGGCCAGGTGGTCCAGGTTGCCCACGCCGCCCGAGGCGATCACGGGCACGCCCACGGCGTCGCTCACCGCACGGGTGAGTTGCAGATCAAACCCGCTCTTGGTGCCGTCGCGGTCCATGCTGGTCAGCAGGATCTCGCCCGCACCGCGGCGCGCCATCTCCACGGCCCACTGCACGGCGTCCAGGCCGGTGTTCTTGCGCCCGCCATGGCTGTACACATCCCAGCCCTCGCCCCGCTCGGCCACTTCCGCGCCCTGGCGGCGCTTGGCATCGATGGCCACGACGATGCACTGCGCGCCGTACTTGGCCGAGGCCTGGCTGATGACGTCGGGGTTGGCGATCGCGGCGGAGTTGAAGCTGGTCTTGTCCGCACCCGCATTGAGCAGGCGGCGCACGTCTTCCACGGTGCGCACGCCGCCGCCTACGGTCAGGGGGATGAAGACCTGGCTGGCCACGGCCTCGATGATGGGCAGGATCAGGTCGCGCTCGTCGCTGGTGGCGGTGATGTCCAGGAAGGTGAGCTCGTCGGCGCCCTGCTCGTTGTAGCGCGCGGCGATCTCCACCGGATCGCCCGCGTCGCGCAGCTCGACAAAGTTGACACCCTTGACGACACGACCACCGGTCACGTCAAGGCAGGGAATGATGCGTTTGGCAAGCATGCGCCAGCACTCCGGCTGTTGAAGAAGAAGGGCCGCAAGATACCATGGGCGGCGCCGTGCTCAGCTATTGAATCAATAGCTTTTCGCGCTCGTCGGATTTGGTTTCCAAACCATTTCCCCCATCAATTCCTTGACTGACAAGCGCGACCAGCTATCAATCAAGGAGCATCACCCAGTCGGCGCGCCTCGCCATCCTGCCAGCGCCAGGCATCCCGGCACATGGCCTGCAGGTCGCGCCGCGCGCGCCAGCCCAGCAGGCGCTCGGCCAGGGCTGGGTCGGCCCAGCAGGCGGCCACATCGCCGGGGCGGCGCGCCACCACCTGGTAGGGCACGGCACGGCCGCTGGCCTGCTCGAAGCCGCGCACCATCTCCAGCACCGACACCGGCCGTCCCGTGCCGAGGTTCACCGTGAGCAGCCCCGGATGCGCGCGCAGGTAGCGCAGCGCGGCCACGTGGCCCTCGGCCAGATCGCACACGTGGATGTAGTCGCGCACGCCCGTGCCGTCGGGCGTGGGGTAGTCGCCGCCGTACACGCTCAGCACCTCGCGCTGGCCCGTGGCCACCTGGGCCACGTAGGGCATGAGGTTGTTGGGAATGTCCTGCGGGTCCTCGCCGATCAGCCCGCTCTCGTGCGCGCCCACGGGGTTGAAGTAGCGCAGCCGCGCAATGCGCCACTGGCCGGGCTCGGCGTGGTCCACATCGGCCAGCACCTGCTCCATCATCAGCTTGCTCCAGCCGTAAGGGTTGGTGGCCGACAGCGGGAAGTCCTCGCGGATGGGCAGGCTCGCCGGATCGCCATACACCGTGGCCGAGGAGGAAAACACCAGCGTGCGCACGCCGGCCGCCTGCATGGCGCGCAGCAGGCTCACCGTCCCCGCCACGTTGTTTTCGTAGTAGCGCAGCGGCTCGCGCACCGATTCGCCCACGGCCTTGAGCGCGGCGAAGTGGATCACGCCCTCAATGGGGTGGGACGCAAACAGTTGCCGCAGCAACTGCGCGTCGCGCACGTCCCCCTCGACGCACGCTACTGGCTTGCCGGTGATGCGCGCCAGGCGGTCCAGCACGCTGCGGCGGCTGTTGCTGAAGTTGTCGAGCAGCAAGGTGGGAATGCCTGCATCGGCAAGGGCCGCGCAGGTGTGGGTGCCGATGAAGCCCGCGCCCCCGGTTACAAGAATCATGTCCTCTCGCCCTCGAAAATACGCAAAGCCATGACTGTACCGCCGGGCTTCATTCAACCGCGTGAGGCCGGGGCGCGTTGTAATCGGGTAACCTTGGCTTGCGCCCTACGGCCGCCGGCGCTCTTCCCGCAGGGCAGGCGCGCGCGGATGGGCGTGGGTTATTGGCCGCTATCCACCCTCTTTTTGCTGATCAACCGCCTGTGCCGACAGCGCGCGGTGCGTTCCGTTCCAAATGACTGTATCGCCCTCTTCCGCCACGCCCCCCGCCGAATCCATGGTCGTGCTGCGGCCCTCGGGACAACCGGTTCCGGCACAGCCCCAGGCCCAGGTCTTCGATTCCTGGGACGCCTTCACGCAGTCGTCCGTGCAGCCCCTCGGTTTTTACCTGGAGGGGTGGGATGCTCCCGCCGCGGACGATCTGATTCTCCAGTTGCGCCGCAGCCCCTGGTGGGACCGCCTGGCCGTGGTGGCCCCCGGCGAGGGCAAAGCCTCCGTGCTGGCCGACACCGCCGCACCCTATGCCGACGCGGTGGCCCGCGCGGAGCGCAGCCTGGCCGTACGCCGCAGCCTGCGCCTGGCCCTGACGGACATGCGCCTGGAAGAGCGCGTGCTGTACTTCCTGTACGTGCGCGACGCGATGGAGCTGGCGCCGCAGTGCACGCTCACGCACCCCATGCTCTACCACTATCCCGTGGTGGACGCCCTGGCGCAGCGGGGCGAGGATCCCGGTGCCTGCCTCGCGACCCTGGTGCGCCGCAAGCTCTTGGAACCCGCCCAACTCGTGGACCGCACGCGCCACTGCCGCACCTGCGGCAGCGCTCACATCCACTACATCGACGTCTGCCCGCACTGCTCCAGCCTGCAGATCCGCAAGGAAGCCTCGCTGCACTGCTTCTCCTGCGGGCATGTGGCGCCCGAGAGCGACTTCCACCACGACGGCGGTCTCTCCTGCCCCCAGTGCAGCGCGGCGCTGCGCCACATCGGTGTGGACTATGACCGCCCGCTGACGCAATACGCCTGCGGGAGCTGCCATCACGTGTTCGTGGAGACCACGACGCAGGCACGCTGCCTGGCCTGCCGCACCAGCTGCGCGCCCAGTGCCCTGGATGTACGCGAAGTCGCCAGCCTGCGCCTGAGCGCACACGGCCGCACCGCGCTGCGCGCAGGGCAGATCCAGGAGTCGTTTGCGGCGCTCGACACCGCCAACTACGTTGAGGCGCCCCATTTCCGGCGCATGCTCGACTGGGCACTGGCCGTGACCACGCGCCATCCGGAGATGCGGTTCGGGCTCATGCTGATCGAGTTCACCAACGCCACGGAACTCATCGAGGAGCTGGGGGCCGCGCGCGTCTTCCTGCTGCTGGACGAGTTCGCGCGCCGCCTGCACGAATTGCTGCGCACGTCAGACATCACCACCCGCACGCAGGAGGACAAGCTCTGGCTGTTCCTGCCGTTCTCCGACCCCGCAGGCCTGTCCGCGCGACTGCAGCGCGCGCTGTCCGACCAGACGGTGGCGGCTGCCCCATCGGCGCTGCAGGCGCGCATCCGCCATCTTCAGATGCCGCAGGACCTGCGTGCCGGAGACAGCGCAGCGGCGCTGATGGAACGGCTGCTCGACCAGGCCTGACGCCGCATGTGGGACACCGCCGTCTTTGCCTTCGGGACGCTGTTCGCCAGCTCCAGCCAGCAGAACTGGGTGGAGCTGGCGCTCAAGTTCTTTCCGTTCGTCGTGTTCTTGGAGGCGCCCTTCTTCCTGCTGGTCACCGCAGGCATGGTGAAGTACGGATTGCGTGAGCACCGCCCGCTGCGCCAGCGCGAAGCCTATCCGCGCGTGTCGTGCGTCATCACCTGCTATTCCGAGGGGGAGGACGTGGGCAAGACCATCGGGTCGCTGGCGCAACAGCTGTACCCCGGCTTCATCGAGATCATCGCCGTGATCGACGGGGCGCTGCAAAACGGCCCCACGCTGCGCGCCGCGCGGCGCGCGCAGTCGCTGCTGGCAGGCACCCAGCGCCGCAGCCTGGTGGTGCTGCCCAAGTGGCAGCGCGGGGGACGCGTGTCGTCGCTGAATGCGGGCCTGTACATTGCCACGGGCGAGGTGGTGATGGCACTGGACGGCGACACCTCTTTCGATAACGACATGGTGCGCAACGCCACGCGCCACTTCGATGACCCGGGCGTCGTGGCCGTGGCGGGTAACCTGCGCGTGCGCAACGCCAAGCGCTCGCTGGTCACGCGGCTGCAGGCACTGGAATACATGCTCTCCATCGGCGCGGGCAAGACCGGACTGTCGGAGTTCAACATCGTCAACAACATCTCCGGCGCGTTCGGCGTCTTCCGCACCCGGTTCCTGCGCAACCTGGGCGGGTGGGACGCCGGCACCGCCGAAGACCTGGACATGACGATGCGCATCAAGCAGTACTTCGGCCGGCACCCGGACCTGCGCATCGTGTTCGACCCGCACGCCGTCGGGCACACGGACGCCCCGGACACCTGGCGTGTCTTCTTTCGCCAGCGCCTGCGCTGGGATGGAGACATGTTCTACATCTTCATCCGCAAGTTCCGCTTCAACCTGCGCCCGCGCCTGCTGGGCTGGCGCAACTTCCTGTTCGTCATCGTGAACGGCCTGCTGATGCAGCTCGTGCTGCCGTTCCTGATCGTGGCGTACACCGGCACCATGCTCTTCACCATGCCCTTGGGGGTGGTGATGGGCGTGCTGGCCTTCATCTACCTCGCCTACCTGGCCGCGCTGCTGTTTTACTTCCTGCTGTACGTCGTGGCCGTATCCGAGCGGCCGCGGGACGACGTGTGGTACCTGGGCTTCCTGCCGCTGTTTCCCCTCTTTGCCTTCGTCAACCGCATCCACTGCTCGTTCTCCATCATGGCCGAGATGTTCATGAAGTCCCACCTGGACTCGTCCATGGCGCCCTGGTGGGTGCTGCGCAAGACCAAGTTCTGAGGAACCTCTGCACTACCCCGCCCACTCGTTCGTGGCGACGAGTTCAGGGTCAATATCGTTTCGTAGGATGGGATCGAAACAGATGCTGAACGGTTCTTGGGCTCCAGCAAGCCCCTTCGTGGGCCCTCTGCAGCCTCATCCGGCCCCAGTGAGCCCACTGCGGGCGCACTTATCCCGTCGCAGCCAGCAAGGCTTTGCGCGCCAGCCACAGATTGACCAGCGCAAACAGGACGTTGAGCTGCGCGCCGTTCTTGGCCAAGCCTCGATAGGGCGTCTTGCGGTAGCCAAACTGGCATTTGAGTACCCGAAACGGATGCTCACCCTTGGCACGAATGCGCGCCTTGGTGCGTTCCAAGGCATCCATCACCTGGCCAAGAAAAGTGCGCTTGTCCAATGCCCGGCGCTTGCCCGGCCGCATGGCCACGTGCCAAGCGACTTGCTTGCCCTGGTTTTCCGCTCGCTTGTCCACTCCCTGATAGCCCGCATCGGCAAAGACGTCGGTCTCTTGCCCGTGCAAGAGCCGATGCGCCTGCGTCACATCCGAGACGTTGGCAGCGGTGGCCACCACCGTGTGTACCAGCCCTGTCTCGGCGTCGACCCCAACGTGCGCTTTCATGCCGAAGTACCACTGGTTGCCCTTCTTCGTCTGGTGCATCTCAGGGTCGCGCTCACGGCGGGCGTTCTTGGTCGAGCTGGGAGCAGCAATGAGCGTGGCATCCACGATGGTGCCGCTCTTGAGCATGAGGCCACGCTCGGTCAGGATGCGATTGACCGTCTCGAGGATACGCTGGCTCAGGCCGTGTTGCTCCAGCAGGTGGCGAAAAGCGAAGCTTTCGCTAAAGCGCAGGATGGTGCTCTCATCCGGCACGACATCCACCCCCAGGTCCAGACCAACAAAGCTCGCCAGCAGCGGCGTGTCGTACAAGGCTTCCTCCACCGCCGGGTCCGACAGACCAAACCACTGCTGCAAAAAATGAATCCTCAGCAGCTTCTCTACCGCAAAGGGTGGCCGCCCACCCTTGGGACCCGCCTTCGGCGCATACGGCTCGATGAGTGCGACCAACTCTGCCCACGGCACCACACGGTCCATCTGCTCCAAAAACGCACGCTTGCGGGTGCGCTTGGCGCGCAGCTCAAAGCCCGTATACATCGGCGCCTCCAGACTCATCTGCTTCATGTCGCTATTGTCTCATCATGAGGGGCTGAGAGGAGGTTTTGCAGACCTTTCCTGACATGTTCCAGCGCAGCCCCCGTCACACCCTGATCGCTCTGCTGGCCTGCATCTGCGCGGGCCCGCAGGGCGCCGCGGCCCACGCCAGCCCGCCGGTCTCCCTCACGCAGCTGGAGGACCGCGCCCGCGCCTTCGCCCCATCGGCCCGGCTGGCGCAGGCGGACGTTACCGTGGCCGAGCAGCGCAGCGCCGCCCTGCAGGCGGGCAGTGGTGCCCAGCTGTTTGGCGGCGCGGGCGTGGACAACGCGCGCGAGGCGGTGACCGATACCCTCAGCCGCGACTATCAACGCACCCAGATGCACCTGGGGGTGCGCTGGCCCCTGCTGGGCACGCGCGCGGCGCAGCAACGCACGGTGGACGATGCCCAGCATGCCGTGGAGCAAAGCCGACTGCGCCGCCTGCAGATGGAAAACGAGGCCGTGCTTGCCGTGCGCCGCGCGTATGTGCGCCACCTGCGCAGTGTGGAGCGCATCCGCCTGGCGGACGCCTTCCTGCGGGTGCGCGCCGAGGCGCAGGAGCAATTGGCGAGCCGACACGCCGCTGGCGTGCTGCTGGAGGCCGACCGGCTGGACCTCGGCGGCCTGTTCAACATCGTGCAGGCGACGCATGACAGCCAGAGTGCCGCGCGGGATCTGGCCCGCGCCGAGATCGAGCGCCTGACGGGACAGCCCGCCGCAGCGGTGCAGACGCAGGAACCTGCCTGGCCCCAGACCTGCCTGGCCCCCGGCGCAGCGGCGCTGGACCGATCCCCCGCAGTCACGCTGGCACAACAGGAGGTGGACGCAGCCCTGCAGCGCCAGCAGCATGCGCGCCTGGAAGGGGTGCAAGCCAGTGTCTCGCTGGCGCAGTCGTTCAGCCGTGACATCGGCGGCCCCACGGGCCACAGCACGCGCGTGGGCGTTGATTTTTCTCTGCCGCTGCAGTGGCGCAGCCAGCGCGACGCGGCCCTGGCCCAGGCGCAGGGCGAGATCGACCGCGCTCAGGCGCTGCTGGCCTTGCGCCGCAGCGAACTGGAGGCCGCGGCCCAGCAGGCCCTGGCCGCCTATCGGCTGCGCGACAAGGAAATGGCGGGCCACCAGCACCGCCAGCAGGCCGCGGCCGAGGCGCTTCGGATCGCGCAGTTGCGCCTGAACGCCTTCGACGGTGACGGCTATTCCAAGCTGCTCACCACGCGCTATGCGCTGTACCAAGCCGCCGTGCAGGTGGTGGACGGTGCCGAGCGGCGCGACCTGGCCGCCCTGGACGTACTGGCCCTGGGCGATGGATGCACGCTGGCCTGGCACGACGCCCCCGCGGCACCCGATCCCTGGGCCGCGACGGTCGCCGCGCTGGCCGGGGGCACGGCACCGGCCTCCGCCAAGGCGGTGCCCGGCGAGACCGGCCTGGGCTGGTACGTGTGGCAGGGGCAAGCCCTGCTGGACCAGCCCGCGCAACTGGACGAACTGCCCCCTCGCAGCCGCCGCCTGCTGCTGTCGTTCACGGCGGCGCAGTTGCAGGCCCTGGCACGGCCCGACGGCCGGGCGCGGTGGATGGCCCTGCGCGCCCAGGCGCAGGCACGGCAGCTGACGCTCGAACTGCTGCTGGGTGAGCCTACCTGGGTGTTGCCCCACGAGCGCGCGCGACTGCTGGCCCTGGTGGAGTCCTTGCGCGACCTGCCCGCCGACGCCCTGCACCTGGACCTGGAGCGCAGCCAGCTTCCCGCTGCCCAGCAGCGCGACTGGAGCCGCCACCTCATCGACACGCTGCAGGCGGTGCGCGCCGCGGCTCCCTGGCCCCTGGCCCTGACGACACACTACCGTGAACTGCAGCAACCCGGTTTTGCCGCACGCGTACACGCAGCCGGGGTCGGCGAAGTGGTGGCGATGCTCTACGTGAACAACCCCGAGCGCACCGCCACCCTCGCCCGGCCGTTGTTGTCAGCGGCGCCAGCGGGGTTGCGTATCGCGGTCGCGCAAAGCATCGAATCCGCGCTGCCGGCGCAAGAGAGCAGCTTCGCGTTGGGCAAGGCCCGGTCCCTGCAGCGCTGGGATGCGCTGGCACACCAATTGGCCGGCCTGCCCGGCTTTGGGGGCGTCGTGGTGCAGTCGTGGGAAGACTATAGGGAGGCTCGGCCTTGAAGATCAATTTTGACGCGCCGCCCACCTCGGCGCAGGAAACCAACGGCCTGGAAGTGCGCTATGCAGCCGCCAAGCGCCGCGTGCCGCGCTGGCGCTGGTATTTGCTGCTCGCCATGGTGCTGGTGGCCCCCGCCTACCTGCTGGTCCGCTTCGGCATCGCCTACTGGTGGGAGAGTACGCCGGCCCAGGTCGTGCTGGAGCAGGCCACCCTGCGCGCACCGGCCGCCGGCCGCGTGGCATTCGTGGCGGCGCCCGGCGCACCGCTGGAACCCGGCCAGCCCGTGATGGCGCTGGAGCGCACGCCGACGGACACCTCCGCACCGCCTGCCGCCACGCCAAGCCCCACGCCGCATGCGCCGGAACCCGCCCAGGCGCAGGCCTACGCCGCCAAGCTGGCGCTGCTGACCGAGGCCGAGCGCCTGGCCAGCCGCCGGCTGGCGATCCAGCAGGAAAGGCTGCACACCATGCAGGGCTTGCGCGAGCAAGGGGCCGCCACACGCCAGGAAGTGGACAACCTGCGCTTTCAGGTCCTGCAGGCCGAGGCGGACCTCAGCCGTGCCCGCGCCGATGTGCGCGAGCAGCGCATGTTGATGGCGCGTGTGCCGGCTGCCATGCCGGCCCCGGCAGCGCCTGCAACGCCACAGCCCCCCGCAGATGAAGCTGCGCCCGCGCAGCCCGGCACCGCCCTTGCGCCCTTTGCCGCCACCGCGGTGCAGGCCCTGGTGCGCCCGGGGGACTGGGTAGCCCAGGGCACGGAGGTCGCCGTACTGCAGCGGCGCGGGGAACCGCTGGTGCATGCCTACCTGCCGCCCGACAAGGCGCGCTACGCGCAAGTCGGCCGCATGGCCACGCTGCATTTCATGGACGGGGGCAAGGTGCGCGCGAAAGTGGTGGGGCTCATGATGGAGGCGCAAAGCCCGCCGGCCGACCGCGTGTCGCCGCTGACCCCGCGCACGCCGTCCATCGTGGTGAAACTCCAGGCGCTGGAGCCGTTGCCCGCGCCCTACCACATCCACCAATTGCCGCTGGATGTGCGTTTCGACTGGGTGGCCAGCCGCTGGTTCTGACCCGGCCGCATACGCCGCCGGGTGAAAGCACCGGGGCCGCCCGGGCTCAGGCCAGGCTCAGCTCGTCGGCGCGATGCTGCGCGGCTGCGAAATCCAGGTCGCCGGAATAGATCGCGCGCCCGCAGATGACGCCTTCCACGCCTTCGTTTTCGACTTCGCAGAGCTTCTCGATGTCCGCGATGCCGGCCAGGCCGCCCGAGGCGATCACTGGGATGGTGAGGGCCTGGGCCAGCTTCACCGTAGCCTCGATATTGATGCCCGAGAGCATGCCGTCGCGGCCGATGTCGGTGTAGATGATGGATTCCACGCCCCAGTCCTGGAACTTGCGCGCCAGATCAACCACCTCGTGGCCGGTGAGCTTGCTCCAGCCGTCGGTGGCCACCTTGCCGTCCTTGGCATCGAGGCCCACGATGATGTGGCCGCCGAAGGCGCTGCAGGCGTCCTTGAGGAAGCCCGGGTTCTTCACCGCGGCCGTGCCGATGATGACGTACCGCAGCCCGGCGTCGATGTAGCGCTCGATGGTGTCCAGGTCGCGGATGCCGCCGCCGAGCTGCACCGGGATGTCGTCACCGACCTCGGCCAGGATGGCCTTGATGGCCGCCTTGTTCTTCGGCTGGCCGGCAAAGGCACCGTTCAGGTCGACCAGGTGCAGGCGCCGCGCGCCGGCGTCGAGCCAGCGCCGCGCCATGGCGGCCGGGTCTTCCCCGAAGGTGGTCGACTGGTCCATGTCGCCTTGCTTGAGGCGCACGCAATGTCCGTCCTTGAGGTCGATGGCGGGAATGAGCAGCATGGTCGGAAGGGAAGCAGGGGGCCGGGGTGGGCCAGCGACGGTCGGTGGCGCGGAGCACCCGGTCGGGCCGGTTGAAAAAGCGGGGTTCTCAGGGTTTCCAGGTCAGGAAATTGCGGTACAGCTGCAAGCCGTGCGCCGCGCTCTTCTCGGGGTGGAACTGGGTGGCGAAAAGATTATCGCGCGCGAGCGCCGCGACGAAGGGCCCGCCATGGTCGGCCTCGCCGGCACAGTGCGCCGGGTCGCGCAGCAGCGCGTGGTAGCTGTGCACGAAATAGAACCAGCCGTCGTCCGGCACCCCGGCCCACAGGGGGTGGGCGCGTCCCTCTGGACGGGCCTGGCGCACGCGGTTCCAGCCCATCTGCGGCACCTTGCAGCGGCTGCCGTCCGGCTGGGTGCGCCCCTCGAGTGCGAACTTCTGCACCTGGCCGGGAACCAGCCCCAGGCCCGGGGTGTCGCCCTCGGCGCTGTGGTCGAGCAGCATCTGCATGCCGACGCACACGCCGAACAGCGGCCGCGTGCGCGCCGCCTGCAGGAGCGGCTCCAGCAGCCCGCTCGTGCGCAGGCCGGCCATGCAGTCCGGCATCGCGCCCTGCCCCGGCAGCACCACCCGGTCGGCACTCGCCAGTTCGTGCGCCTGTGCGGTGATGCGCACCTCCACGTCCAGGCCCTGGGACGCGGCCCGGAGCGCCTGCGCCACGGAGCGCAGGTTCCCCATGCCGTAGTCGACGATGGCGACGAGCGTGCGGGAGGCTGTGTTCATGGTCGCGGGCCTGGGGCGTGCCCGGCCGGTGCCGTTGGGCCCAGGCTCAAAGGGCGCCCTTGGTGGAGGGGATGATCCCGGCGGCGCGCGGGTCGCGCTCCAGGGCGGCGCGCAGCGCGCGGGCGAAGGCCTTGAACACCGACTCGCACTGGTGGTGCGCGTTGATGCCCTTGAGGTTGTCGATGTGCAGCGTGGCGGCCGCGTGGTTGGCGAAGCCCTGGAAGAATTCGTAGGTCAACTGCGTGTCGAAGCCGCCGATGCTCGCCGCCGTGAACGGGATGTTCAGGTGCAGGCCCGGGCGCCCGGAGAAGTCGATGACCACGCGCGAGAGTGCCTCGTCGAGCGGCACGTAGGCGTGGCCGTAGCGGCGGATGCCCTTCTTGTCGCCCACGGCGCGGGCGAAGGCCTGGCCGAGCGTGATGCCGACGTCCTCGACCGTGTGGTGGCCGTCGATGTGCAGGTCGCCGTCGCAATCGACGTCCATGTCGATCATGCCGTGGCGCGCGATCTGCTCGAGCATGTGGTCGAAGAAGCCGATGCCGGTGCCCAGGCGCGACTGGCCGGTGCCGTCGAGGTTCACGCGCACGCGGATGCGCGTCTCGGCGGTATTGCGCGCGACTTCGGCGGTGCGGTCGGCCAGCGGATCGGCGGCGCTGGAGGAAGGAACGAGTGCAGAGGAAGTCATAGCGAAGCAGAAAGCGCTGCCAGCATGCGGGCATTGTCCTCGCGGCTGCCCACCGTGAGGCGCAGGCAGCCCGCCAGCAGCGGATGCATTGTAGAAACGTTCTTGACGAGAACCTTGCGGTCCTTCATCCCCGTGAAAGTGCGCGCCGCATCGGGCACGCGCACCAGGACCATGTTGGCCTGGCTGTCCCAGACGCGGCGCACGCCCGGCAGCGCGCGCAGCTGCGCGATCAGGGCGTCGCGCTCGCGGCGCAGTTCGGCCGCCTGCGCGGCGAAGACCTCGGCGTGCTCCAGGGCGAACAGCGCCGCCTCGCAGTTGAGCACGCTCACGTTGTAGGGCGGGCGCACCTTGTCCACCTCCGCCACCAGCGGCGCGGGGCCGATCAGGTAGCCCAGGCGCACGCCCGCCAGGCCGAACTTGGACAGCGTGCGCATCAGCAGCACGTGGCCGTGGCGCGCCGGCTCGGCGCGCAGGTTCTCGACCCAGCTGCGGCGCGCGAAGGGCTGGTAGGCCTCGTCCATGACGACGATGCCGCCGTGCTGCGCCACTGCGTCGATGATGCGCTGGACCGCGCCCTCGTTCCACAGCGTGGCCGTGGGGTTGTTCGGATAGGCCAGGTAGGTGAGGGCCGGGCGGTGCTCGGCAATCGCCGCGAGCATCGCGGGCTCATCGAGCTCGAAGTCCTCGGTGAGCGGCACGCCCACGAAGTCCAGGCCCTGCAGCTGCGCGCTCAAGGGGTACATGACGAAGCCCGGCACGGGCGCGAGCATGGTGGCGCGGCCGCCTTCCTGCGGCTGGGCGCAGGCCAGGGCCAGCAGCGTGATCAGCTCGTCCGAGCCATTGCCCAGGACGATGGCGCTGCCCTCGGGCGCCCCGGCGTGGCGCGCGAGCGCGGCCTTGAGCTCTTCCTGGCGGGATCCCGGATAGCGGTTGAGTGCCAGCCGCCCCAGGCGCTCGCCCAGGGCGTCCTGCAGTTCCGGTGGCAGGCCGAAGGGGTTCTCCATCGCGTCCATCTTCAGCAGCCCGTCGGAGGGCGCGACGTGGTAGGCCTGCATGGCGCGCACGTCGGGGCGGATGCGCGCCAGGGCGGCGGCCAGGCGGTCGGGGGTGTGCGTGTTCATGGCTTGCTCCGTCGCGGATCTTCGCTCAGGCCGCAGGCGCGGCGTCGCCCCGCAGGCGCATCTCGGCCGCACGGGCATGTGCCTGCAGGCCCTCGCCGCGTGCCAGGACGCTGGCGATGCGGCCCAGGCCCTGCGCCCCCTGTTCGCTGACCTCGATGAGGCTGGTTCGCTTCTGGAAGTCGTACACCCCGAGCGGCGAGGAAAAGCGCGCCGTGCCGCTGGTCGGCAGCACGTGGTTCGGCCCCGCGCAGTAGTCGCCCAGCGATTCGCTGGTCCAGGCCCCGAGGAAGATCGCGCCGGCGTGGCGCAGCAGCGGCTCCCAGCGGTGCGGCTCGCGGCTGGCGACTTCCAGGTGCTCGGGCGCGATGCGGTTGGCCAGGGCGCAGGCTTCCTCCATGTCGCGCGTGAGGATCAGCGCACCACGGTCGTCCAGGCTCTTGGCGATGATCTCGGCGCGCGGCATCTCGGGCAGCAGGCGCTCGATGGCCTGCTGCACGGCGTCGATGTAGGCGGCGTCCGGGCACAGCAGGATGGATTGCGCCAGCTCGTCGTGCTCGGCCTGCGAGAACAGGTCCATCGCCACCCAGTCGGGCGGCGTGCTGCCGTCGGCCAGCACCAGGATCTCGCTCGGGCCGGCGATCATGTCGATGCCCACGGTGCCGAACACGCGCCGCTTGGCGCTTGCCACGTAAGCGTTGCCCGGGCCGGTGATCTTGTCGACCTTCGGGATGGTCGCGGTCCCGTAGGCCATTGCAGCGATCGCCTGGGCGCCGCCCACGGTGTAGGCGCGCGTGACGCCGGCGACGTGCGCGGCGGCCAGCACCAGCGGGTTTCTCGCGCCCTGCGGCGTGGGCACGACCATGACGATCTCGGCCACGCCCGCGACCTGCGCGGGGATGGCGTTCATCAGCACGCTGCTCGGGTAGGCTGCCTTGCCGCCGGGCACGTAGATGCCCACGCGGTCGAGCGGCGTCACCTTCTGGCCGAGCAGCGTGCCGTCCTCGTCGCGAAAGCTCCAGCTCTCGCCGCCGGCGCGCTTTTGCGCCTCGTGGTAGCGGCGGATGCGCCCGGCGGCGGCGGCCAGGGCCTCGCGCTGCTCGGCCGGCAGCCCGTCGAAGGCGGCCTTGAGCTCATCGGGCTGCAGGGCCAGCTCGTGCACGCCGTAGGCATGCAGGCCGTCGAA
Source organism: Melaminivora alkalimesophila (assembly GCF_000282995.1). GTDB lineage: Bacteria > Pseudomonadota > Gammaproteobacteria > Burkholderiales > Burkholderiaceae_C > Melaminivora > Melaminivora alkalimesophila. The sequence goes on along the minus strand of NZ_ALEE01000428.1, from coordinate 4,976 downwards.
GCGCTGGGTGTACTCCAGCAGCGCCGCGTCGCCGCGCGCGCGCACATCCGCCAGGATGGCCTCGACGCGCTGCTCGATGGCGGCGTCCTCCTCGGCGGACCAGTGCAGGCGCAGCGCGAATTCCTGCTCGAAGGTGTTCGAGGCGGTGGACAGGCGGGCGGGCGAGGCGACGAGGTTCATGGTCGGCGTTCCGGGATCAGTCCTGCGCGATGGCGCGCGCGAAGGCGTCGATGATGCGCTTGAGCGGCGCCTGCTTGAGCTTGAGCGCCGCCTGGTTGACGACCAGGTGCGAGCTGATGTCCATGATCTGCTCGACTTCCACCAGGTCGTTGGCGCGCAGCGTGTTGCCGGTGGAGACCAGGTCCACGATGGCATCGGCCATGCCGATCAGCGGCGCCAGCTCCATGCTGCCATAGAGCTTGATCAGGTCCACGTGCACGCCCTTGGCCGAGAAGAACTGGCGCGCGATGTGGGTGTACTTGGTCGCGACCTTCAGGCGCGCGCCCTGGCGCACGGCCTGGGCGTAGTCGAAGTCGGCGCGCACCGCCACGCTCACGCGGCAGCGCGCGATCTGCAGGTCGAGCGGGCGGAACATGCCCTGGCCGCCGTGCTCCAGCAGCGAATCCTTGCCGGCCACGCCGATGTCCGCGCCGCCATATTGCACGTAGGTCGGCACGTCCGTGGCACGCACCAGCACCACCCGCACGTCCGGCCGGTTGGTCGGCAGGATCAGCTTGCGCGAGGTCTCGGGGTCTTCCAGCACCTCGATGCCCGCCGCGGCCAGCAGCGGCAGCGTCTCGTCGAAGATGCGGCCCTTGGACAGGGCCAGAGTGATCTGCGGGGTCATGGGGCGGGGAGCTGCTGCAAGGGGGGTGGGGCAAGGCGCGCTCAGGCGGCGCCCTCGGCCTGCGCCTGCTGCCATTCGGCGGGCGTGAGGGTCTTCATGGACAGCGCGTGCACCTCGTCGGTCGCCATGCGCGCGCCGAGCGTGGCGTAGACGCGCTGGTGGCGCTGGATCTGGCGCTTGCCCTCGAACTCCGGCGAGACGATGGTCGCGAACCAGTGGCGGCCGTCGCCTTCGAGCTCCAGGTGCTCGCAGGCCAGGCCGGCGCGGATGATGTCCTTGAGTTGTTCTGCGGTCATGGGGTGCCCTCCGGGAATCAGGAAAAGGATTCGGCCTCGGTCAGCCGCGGACCTTGTAGCCGATGCGCAGCAGGTGCAGCGCCAGCAGGCTCACCAGCGCCCAGGCCGTGCCGACGATCGCCAGGCTCAGCCACGGCGAGACGTCGCTCATGCCGAAGAAGCCGTAGCGAAAGCCGTCGATCATGTAGAAGAAGGGGTTCAGGTGGCTCACCTTTTGCCAAAACGGCGGCAGCGACTGGATCGAATAGAACACGCCCGACAGGAAGGTCATGGGCATGATCAGGAAATTCTGGAAGGCCGCCATCTGGTCGAACTTGTCGGCCCACAGACCGGCGATCACGCCCAGCGTCGCCAGCAGCGCCGCCCCCAGCAGCCCGAACACCAGGATCCACCCTGGGGCGGCGAACTGCGGCGAGGCATAGAACAGCGTCGCAAGGAAGACGCCCACGCCGACCATCAGCCCGCGCAGCACCGAGGCGCCCACATAGGCGGCGAACCAGGCGCGGTGCGACAGCGGCGTGAGCAGGATGAACACCAGGCTGCCCATGATCTTGCTCTGGATCAGGCTGGACGAGCTGTTGGCAAACGCGTTTTGCAGCATGCTCATCATTACCAGCCCCGGCACCAGGAAGGCCGTGTAGCTCAGGCGGTCGTAGACCAGCACCCGGTCTTCCAGCACATGGCCGAAGATCAGCAGGTACAGCAGCGCCGTCAGCACCGGCGCCGCCACCGTCTGGAAGCTCACCTTCCAAAAGCGCAGCACCTCCTTGTACAGCAGCATGCGCCAGCCGGTCATGGCGCGGCCCCTTCCCCTGCGCCCTGGGCGGCATCGGCCATGACGTTCAGGAACACGTCCTCCAGGTCGGGCTGGCGGATCTCCACGTCCTCCACGCGCACGCCGGCGGCGCGCAGCGTGGCCAGGTGCTGCTCGATCTCCTGCGCATCCTGCGCGGGCAGCTGCGCCACGCGGCCCGTCACGCGCGCCTGCGCGGCGATCGCCGGCGGCAGCGCGTCGTCCGTCTTGAAGCGCAGCACCTTGGCCGAGGCCGCGCCCAGCAGCTCGGAGGTGCGCGCCAGCGCCACCACCCGGCCGCGGCGCAGCATGGCGATGCGCGTGCACAGCGCCTCGGCCTCCTCCAGGTAGTGGGTGGTCAGGAGCACCGTGTGGCCTTCGCGGTTCAGGCGCGCGACGAACTGCCACAGCGTCTGGCGCAGCTCCACGTCCACGCCGGCGGTGGGCTCGTCGAGCACGATGATCGGCGGCTTGTGCACCAGCGCCTGAGCCACCAGCACGCGCCGCTTCATGCCGCCCGAGAGCTGGCGCATGTTGGAACCCGCCTTGTCGGCCAGGCCCAGGCTCTCCAGCAGCTCGTCGATCCAGGCGTCGTTGTTCTTCACGCCGAAATAGCCCGACTGCAGGCGCAGCGTCTCGCGCACGTTGAAGAAGGGATCGAACACCAGCTCCTGCGGCACCACGCCCAGTTGCCGGCGCGCAGCGGCGAACTGGGACTGCACGTCGTGGCCGAGCACGCTGACGCTGCCGCTGCTGGCGCGCGCCAGGCCGGCGAGGATGCTGATGAGCGTGGTCTTGCCGGCGCCGTTGGGCCCGAGCAGGCCGAAGAATTCGCCCTGCTCGATCTCCAGGCTCACGCCGTCGAGCGCCTGGAAGGGGCCCTTGGGCGTGTCGAAGACCTTGGAGACGGATTGAAAGGATACGGCGGCCATGGGAACCGGGCATTCTAAGCCGCAGCCCGCCTGCCGGTCGGTCCAATCCCCCGCCCGCCCTCAGCCGGCCGGCAGCAAGCCGTCCACCCGGTAGAGCTGCGCCAGGCTGGCCAGCCCCGCGGGCATCGCGCGCACCGCCAGCGCCCGGCCCGCGCGCGCGGCCGCGCGGCGGCATTCGAGCAGCACCGCCAGCGCCGAGGAGTCGAAGGTGGTGAGCGCCGAGGCATCGACCACCACCGCGCCGCCCTGCCCGGCCGGCAGCGCCGCGATGAGCTGGCGCAGGCAGGCGCTCGCCTGGCGGTGCGTCAGCTCCGCGGGAAGGCGCAGCACGGTGCCCTCCACGGTGTCAGCCCTGCCCGCCCCGGTTGCGCCTGGACAGCGCCTCGATCAGGCCCTCGATGCCGCGGGCATTCACTTCCTGGGCGAACTGGGTCCGGTAGGTGTCGACCAGCCACACGCCCAGCACGTTGAAGTTGTAGATCTTCCAGCCGGCCCCCTGTCCCGGCGTCTTCTCCAGGCGATAGTCCAGCTGCACCGGCTCGCCGCGGCCGCGGATCTCGGTGCGCACCAGCACGTCCTTGTCCTCGGGTGCGGCGCGCAGTGGCCGCACCACGATGCTCTGGTCCGTCACCTGCGACAGCGCGCCGGCGTAGGTGCGCACCAGCAGCTGCTTGAACTCCTGCTCCAGGCGCGCCTGCTGCTCGGGCGTGGCGCGCCGCCACGCCGGCCCGACCGCGCCCGCCGTCATGCGGCGGAAGTTGACGTGCGGCATGATGGTGCGGTCGGCCAGGGCGATGATGTAGTCCACGTCGCCCGAGCGCAGTGTCTGGTCTTTCTTGAGCAGCTCCAGCACCTCGTCGGAGAGGCGTCGGATCAGCGCATCGGGAGCCTCGTCGGCCGCATGCGCGGCGCGCGGCCCTCCCAGCCAGGCCGCGGCGCCCAGGGCAGCGGCCCCGGCCAGCAGCTGGCGGCGTTCGACTCGAATCGTCATGGAAACACTCCTTGGTGTCTGCAGTGGCGTGGGTCGCCCCTCAGTAATCGTCAGGCAGGCGACCGGCATCGCCGCTTGGATCGCCCAGCCGCCCGGAAGTGCCGCTGCGCGCCCCCAGATACAGGTCGCGCGTCAGCAGGTAGCGGTCGAGGGCCGCGTTGTCGAGCACCTCGGTGGCGCCCAGCAGGTTGGCCCGCCGGTCCACGGCGCGCAGGCCGACCAGCGAGTTGCGCGCCGAGACGGGGCTGAACTGGCGCACGCCGTCGCCCCACCAGTCCACCGGCAGCGCCGCGCTGTCGCGCACCGTCGAGGGCCCGAGCAACGGCAGCACCACGTACGGCCCGGCCGGCACGCCCCAGCGCCCGAGCGTCAGGCCGAAGTCCTGCTTGTGGCGCTCGATCCCCATCTCGCTGGCAATGTCCAGCACCCCGCCCAGGCCGAAGACCGTGTTCACGTTGAAGCGCACCAGACTGTCGAAGGCCTCGCGCCCGCGCAGCTGCAGCAGGTTGTTCACCAGCGACCAGGCATCGCCGAGGTTGGCGAAGAAATTGCGCACGCCGCTGCGCACCGGCTGCGGCGTGGCGTCGCGGTACAGCGTGGCGGCGGGGCGCAGCACGGCCTCGTCGACCCGCTCATTGAAGCCGGCCATGGCGCGGTTGTAGTGCTCGAAAGGATCCTGCGGGCTGGCGCCCGGCGCGGAGGCACAGCCGAGGAGCAGCGCGCTGCACACCAGCGCGGCCGCACGGCGCACGGCGCAGGAGGAGGCCCGGGGGCCGGGCACGGCGTGGGTTTTCATGGGGAGCCTCCGGCAGTGGCGGATTCCTCGGCGCGTCCGTAGAGGAACTGGCCGATCAGGTTCTCGAGCACCACGGCGGACTGCGTGGCGGTGATGGTGTCGCCCTCGGCCAAGCGGGCTTCCTCGAAGCCCGGCTCGATGCCGATGTACTGGTCGCCCAGCAGGCCGCTGGTCAGGATCTTGAGCGAGCTGTCGCGCGGGAAGGCGTAGCGCGGGTCGAGCTCCAGCGTCACGCTCGCCTGGTAGGTGGTGTCGTTGAAGCCGATCGACTTCACCCGCCCCACCACCACACCCGCGCTGCGCACCGCCGCCTGCGGCTTG
>NZ_ALEE01000427.1 GCF_000282995.1 Melaminivora alkalimesophila | reverse complement strand
CCTGCGGCTTGAGGCCGCCGATGTTGTCGAAGCGCGCCGTCACGGTGTAGCCGCGGCGCCAGTCCAGCTGCAGCAGGTTGGCCGACTGCAGCGCCAGGAACACCAGCGCCACACCGCCCAGCAGCACGAAAAGACCTACCCAGATATCGTTCTTGGATGGCTGCATGTCGAATTCCTTGGCAAAAGCACCCGGCCGGCATCCTCAGATGCGGAACATGAGCGCGGTGAGCACGAAGTCCAGCGCCAGCACCGCCAGCGAGGCCAGCACCACCGTGCGCGTGGTGGCGCGCGACACCCCTTCCGGCGTGGCGCGCGCGGCATAGCCCTGGGACACCGCCACGAAGGTCACGGCCACGCCGAAGACCACACTCTTGACGACGCCGTTGCCCACATCCTTGACGACGTCCACGCCGGCCTGCATCTGGCCCCAGAAGGCGCCGGCATCGACGCCCAGCAGGACCACGCCGACCAGCCAGCCGCCCAGCACCCCCACGGCGCTGAAGACCGCCGCCAGCAGCGGCATGGCGAGGATGCCGCCCACGAAGCGCGGCGCCAGGATGCGCCGCTCGGGATCCACCGCCATCATCTCCATGGCGGCAAGCTGCTCGCCGGCGCGCATCAGGCCGATCTCGGCGGTGAGCGAGGTGCCGGCGCGGCCGGCGAACAGCAGCGCCGTGACCACCGGCCCCAGCTCGCGCACCAGCCCGAGCGTGACCACCAGCCCGAGCGCATCGGCCGAGCCGTAGAGCTGCAGCACGTTGTAGCCCTGCAGCGCCAGCACGAAGCCGACGAACAGCCCCGACATGGCGATGATGGACAGCGAGTGGTTGCCCAGGAAATGCACCTGGTCGCGCACCAGCGCCGGGCGGCGCAGCGCGCTGCCGGCCAGCCACGACAGGCGCACGAAGAGCCGCGCGGCGGCGCCAATGCCCGCCAGGCGCGTGCGCACCGTCAGGCCCAGCCGCGCAAGGCCGCGCCCGCTCACGGCGCGCCCCCGAAATCTTCCGCCAGCTCCGGCGCCGGGTAATGAAACGGCACCGGCCCGACCGGCAGCGCGCGCACGAACTGGTGCACCAGCGGGTCGGTGCTGGCGCGCACCTCCTCGGGCGTTCCCTGGGCAGCGACATTGCCCGGGCCGAGGATGACCATGTGGTCGGCCAGCCGGAAGGTCTCGTCCAGGTCGTGCGAGACGATGATGCTGGTCAGGCCCATGGCCTCGCCCAGGCGGCGGATCAGCTGCGCGGCGGTGCCGAGCGCGATCGGATCGAGCCCGGCGAAAGGCTCGTCGTACATGACCAGCTCCGGGTCGAGCGCGATGGCACGCGCCAGCGCCACGCGCCGCGCCATGCCACCCGAGATCTGAGAGGGCATCAGCGCGCGCGCACCGCGCAGACCGACGGCGTCGAGCTTCATCAGCACGATGTCGCGCACCAGCGCCTCCGGCAGGTCGGTGTGCTCGCGCAGCGGAAAGGCCACGTTGTCGAACACGCTCATGTCGGTGAACAGCGCACCGAACTGAAACAGCATCCCCATGCGCCTGCGCAGGGCGTACAGCCCGGCATGGTCCAGCCGGCCCACGTCCTGGCCATCGACCAGCACCTGGCCCGCCTGCGCGCGCTGCTGCCCCCCGATCAGGCGCAGCACGGTGGTCTTGCCACCGCCCGAGGCGCCCATGATGGCCGTCACCTTGCCGCGCGGCACGGTCAGTGACAGGTCGCGCAGCACCACGCGCTCGCCATACCCGAAGGTGACGTTGCGCAACTCCACGAAGGGGGCGGACACAGGGGCGCGGCGAGAGACCATGGAAGGAAGGGGGCGCAGCAAGGGCGCGGGCGCGCGGACGCGGACCAACCCGCCATCATAGGCGAAAGCCGGCGCCAGCGGGACGCCATATGTAAGAACTGTACATCTCTTATGACAATGGGCTATAATCGCTGGTTCTGAAAATGTCACGCTCGCCTTGCCGAGCGGATTGCTGTCAGCGTTGCTGTAGCGCCCTTGGGGCGCACTGCGGAACGAGGGCGCGGCAATGGCTTGGGACGCACCGCCGGTGCAGCTCCAGCGACATTCGCCTGCCGCCCGCCCTTCCCGGTGTGCCATCGAGGACCTGCGCAATGTGCCGGTCGGCGACCGCCGGGGGGTGCAAACCTTCGGCAACGCCATGTTGTCTGTCCCGCCCCTTCGGGGGCCTTGAATGAAGGTTTGCATCCATGAAGAACTACCAGACTGTCGTCCCCATTGCCCAGGCCGCCGCTCCCGCCGTGCAGCGCCAGGCCACGGGCCTGCACCTGATTGGCGACCTCTACGGGTGTATCTGCGACAGCCGCCTGATGCTCGACGCCGCGTACCTTGAGAATTTCTGCAAGGAACGCGTGGCGGCGGCCGGCCTGACCACCGTGGGCTCGCTTTTCCACAGTTTTGGCGAGGGCGGCGGCGTGACCGGCGTGGTCGTGTTGGCAGAATCCCACCTGTCGATCCACACGTGGCCCGAGTCCGGCTACGTGACGCTGGACGTCTACGTCTGCAACTACAGCGAGAACAACCGTCCGAAGGCCCAGAAGCTCTTCGACGACCTGCTGGCCGCCTTCAACCCGAACGATCCGCACCTGCACCGCGTCGACCGGGCGTGATGGAGGAGCGCAACCGCACCCCGCAGGCCACGCGCTACGTGGCCGAGCGCCTGACGGCCGACTTCGGCTTCTACCTGAGCAACAGCGCGCCGCTGGCTGAGCGCCAGTCCGCGTGGCAGCACATTGAGGTCTTCGAAAACCCGCTGTTCGGGCGCGTGATGCGCATCGACGGCTGCTTCATGACCAGCGAGCGCGATGAGTTCTTCTACCACGAGCCCATGGTCCACCTGCCGGCCATCGCCCACCCGGGCGTGAAGCGCGCGCTGGTGGTGGGCGGTGGCGACGGCGGCGCCGCCGAGGAGCTGCTCAAGCTGCCGGGCATCGAGCGCGTGGTGCTGGCCGAGCTCGACGGCGAGGTCATCGCCATGGCGCGCGAATGGCTCGGCGAGATCCACCGCGGCGCCTTCGACGACCCGCGCATGGAAGTGCGCCTGGGCGACGCGCGCGACTTCATCGGCCAGACCGAGGAACGCTTCGACCAGATCATCCTCGACCTGACCGACCCCTTCGGCCCGGCCGTGGAGCTCTACACGGTGGAGTTCTACCAGGCCTGCCGGCGTGCGCTGAACCCGGGCGGCGTGCTGTCGCTGCACCTGGGCTCGCCCGTGCACCTGCCGCAGAGCATCGGACGCATCGCCGCCTCGGTGCGCGAGGTGTTTCCGGTGTTCCGGCCCTACATCCAGTATGTGCCGCTGTACGGCACGCTGTGGTGCATGGGCATGGCCTCGGACAGCACCGACCCGGCGCTGCTGACGGCCGAGGAGGTGGACGCGCGCATCGCCGCGCGCGGCCTGCGGGACCTGCAGCTCTACAACGGCGCCATGCACCAGGCGCTGCTCGCCCAGCCGAACTTCGTGCGCGAGATCCTGGCGCAACCGGCGCGGCCGCTGCACTCGGGCGACCAGATCGAGGAAGTGCGCGATCCGTCCGAGTTGCCGCCGGTCAAGGTGGTGGCGGCCTGAGGGAGCAGGCCAGGCGCCTACCCTCCCGCGGAACATCTCCGGCCCCTGCCCTGCGGCACGGGGCCTTTTTCATGCCCGGGCGGGGGTGGCCTCTCCGTCCAGCCGGCCCGAGACCAACCGCACCATCCGGTCGCAGCGCGCCGCCAGCTGCTCGTCGTGCGTGACCATCACGAAGGCCGTGCCTTGTTGCCGCGCCAGGCGCAGCATCAGCGCGAACACCGTGTCGGCGGTGGCGCGGTCGAGGTTGCCGGTGGGCTCGTCGGCCAGCACGCAGGCCGGCTCCGTCACCAGGGCGCGCGCGATCGCTACGCGCTGGCGCTCGCCGCCCGACAGCTCCGCCGGCCGGTGCAGCACGCGCTCGGACAGGCCCACGGCCTGCAGCATCCGCACCGCGCGCGCAACGCACTCCTCGTAGGGCTCGCGCCGGATGCGCAGCGGCATGGCGACGTTGTCCTGCGCGCTGAACTCGGGCAGCAGGTGGTGGAACTGGTAGATGAAGCCCAGCCGCCGGTTGCGCAGCCGCCCCTGCGCGGCCGGGTCGAGCGCCGCCAGGTCCTGCCCGCCCAGCAGCACGCTGCCGCTGGTGGGCGCATCCAGCCCGCCCAAGAGGTGCAGCAGCGTGCTCTTGCCCGAGCCCGAGGCGCCGACGATCGCCAGCGTCTCGCCCGCGTGCACCGCCAAGTCCACGCCCTGCAGGACCGCCACGTCCAGCCGCCCTTCGGTGAAACGCTTGGTCAGGCCACGCGCCTGCAGCACTGCAGGTGCGCCTGCGCCCCCCATCGTCTGGTGGCTTGTCTCACTCATAGCGCAGTGCCTCCGCCGGATTGACGCGGCTGGCGCGCCAGCTCGGATACAGCGTGGCCGCGAAGGCCAGCACCAGCGAGATCAGCGCAATCGGCACGATGTCCGCCGCCTGCGGCTCGCTCGGCATGCGGCTGATCAGGTAGATGTCGTTGGGCAGGAAGCTGGTCTGCAGCAGCTGCTCGATGGCCGGCACGATCACGTCGATGTGGAAGGCCACCGCCAGCCCCAGCAACAGGCCGCCGAGCGTGCCGATCAGGCCCACCATCGCGCCCTGCACCACGAAGATGCCCATGATGCTCGCCGGGCTCGCGCCCAAGGTGCGCAGGATGGCGATGTCGGCGCGCTTGTCGGTCACCGTCATCACCAGGGTGGAGACCAGGTTGAAGGCCGCCACGGCAACGATCAGCGTGAGGATGATGAACATCATGCGTTTTTCCAGCTGCACCGCCGCATACCAAGTCTTGTTTTGCTGCGTCCAGTCGCGGATCAGCAGGTTGCCCGACAGGCTGTGCGCCAGCTGCTGCGTGACTTCCGGGGCAGCATGCAGGTCGCGCAGCTTCAGGCGCACGCCGGTCGGCCCTTCCAGGCGGAAGATGCGCTCGGCGTCCTCGTGGTGCAGCAGCACCAGCGCCGAGTCATATTCGTAGTGGCCGGAGTGGAAGGTGCCGGCCACGGTCATCTGCTTGAGGCGCGGCACGATCCCCGCGGGCGTGACCTGCCCGCCCGGGGCGATCAGCGTCACGGCGTCGCCCGTGCGCGCGCCCAGCTGGCGCGCCAGTTCCGTGCCCAGGACCACGCGGAACTCGCCCGGCACCAGCGCCTTGAGCCCTTCCACGCCCTCGGCCGCCAGGTCCGTCACCTCGGCCTCGCGCGCCGGGTCGATGCCGCGCACCAGGGCCCCCTTCATGTCCTCGCCGCGCGCCAGCAGCGCCTGGGACGCCACGAAGGGCGCGGCGCCCACCACGTTCGGGTTGGCGCGCGCCTCGGCCAGCGTGCGCTCCAGGTCGGGCAGCGCGGCGCCGCCGGGGGCGAAGATCTCGATGTGCGAGACCACGCTGAGCATGCGGTCGCGCACTTCCTTCTGGAAGCCGTTCATCACCGACAGCACGATGATCAGCGCCGCCACGCCCAGCGCGATGCCGAGCATGGAGACACCCGAGATGAAGGAGATGAAGCCGTTGCGCCGGGTGGCGCGCCCCGCGCGCGTGTAGCGCCAGCCCAGGGCCAGTTCGTAGGGAATCTGCATGAAGCGGAAAAGAGCGAAGGGGCTGCCAGGGCGCGTCCGCCTCCTGCGAAACAGCCCGGCGCCAGCGCGTGCATTGTGGCATCCCGGACAATAGCGCCGCCGCCGAATGCGCCCATGTCCGACACCGACCACCTGCTCATCCCCTTCGCCGCGAGCCATGCGCCCGGCTGCCGCCAGGCGCTGGCCACGCTGGCGCTGCCGCAGCTGTCCCGGCTGCTGGCGCTGCTCGGCCCCGGCACGCCGGACCCCGGCGCGGAAGACAGCTTTTCCCCGCCGCACGAGCGCGCCCTGGCGCGCCACCTGGGCCTGCCCGACGGGCCGCAGGACTGCCCTGCCTGGGCCGCGTGGGCCGTGCGGCAGCAACCTGAGCCGCCCGAAGATCCGTCCGGCGGCTGGGCCTGGGTGACGCCCTGCCACTGGCAGGTGGGCATGGACCAGGTCAGCATGGACCCTCCGGAACGCCTCGGGCTGGACGAGGCGGATTCGCGCGCGCTGCTGGAGGTGCTCGCGCCCTGGTTCGCCCAGGACGGCATCACCCTCGCCTACCATGCTCCCGACCGCTGGCTGGCGCGCGGCGCGCTCTTCGATGGCCTGGCAACGGCCTCGCTCGATCGCGTGGTGGGGCGCGACGTGCGCCCCTGGCTGCCGGACAAGGCGGCCGGACGGACATTGCACCGCCTGCACAGCGAGGTGCAGATGCTTCTCTACACCCATCCCTTCAACGAGGCACGCATCGCGCAAGGCGCCCTGCCCGTCAACGCCTTCTGGGTGCACGGTGCCGGCGCACTGGCTTCGCCCCCTCCCTCCCGCCCCCTCCCGCAGATGCCGGATGCCCTGCGCGAGGCCGCCCTGCGCGAGGATTGGCCCGCCTGGGCCGAGGCCTGGCGCGCCCTGGATGCCGGCCCGGTGGCCCGGTGGCTGGCGCGCGCACGTGCGGGCACGCCAGTGCGGCTGACGCTGTGCGGCGAGCGCGGCAGCTGGGAGGGCAGCAACGCGCGGCGCGGCATCGGCGCGCGCCTGCGGGCGCTGCTGGCCGGCGACCGCTGGCCCGCCCTGTACCAACAACTATGAAGATCACCATTCGGGATGTTCCCCCGCGCGCCGCCTGGGCGCTGGAGCAGGCGGGCGTGCACCCGCTGCTGGCGCGCCTGTATGCCGCGCGCGGCGTGCGCGCCCATGAAGAACTCGACGATGCGCTGGCCCGCCTGTTGCCACCCGATGGCTTGCGCGGCGTGCAGCGCGCCGCGCAGGTGCTGGCCGACGCCATCGTGCAGGACCGGCGCCTGGTGGTCGTCGCCGACTACGACTGCGACGGCGCCACCGCCTGTGCCGTCGCGGTGCGCGGCCTGCGCCTGCTGGGCGCGCGCCACGTGGACTACCTGGTGCCCGACCGCGTGGTCGATGGCTACGGCCTCACGCCCCCCATCGCCCGGCGCGTGCACGAGCGCGGCGCCGACGTGCTGGTCACCGTGGACAACGGCATCGCCAGCTGCGAGGGCGTGGCGGCGGCGCGCGCCCTGGGCTTGGCCGTGGTCGTCACCGACCACCACCTGCCGGGCCCGGAATTGCCGCAGGCCGACGCCATCGTCAACCCGAACCAGCCCGGCTGCGGCTTCGAGAGCAAGTGCATCGCCGGCGTCGGCGTGATGTTCTACGTGCTGATGGCGCTGCGGCGCGAGCTGCGCGCGCGCGG
>NZ_ALEE01000426.1 GCF_000282995.1 Melaminivora alkalimesophila | reverse complement strand
GCGAGCTGCCAGCCGGCCACCAGGTTGCCGGCCAGCATCAGGTAGGGGACGCTGCCCTTGGTGGCGCTGGGCACGGTGGCCGACGTGGTGCGCCTGGACGTCAACAACCGCCGCCTGGTGGCGCAAGGCCTCAAGCGCGTGCGCGCCGGGCAGATGCCGCCGGGCGTGCGCGCCCTGTTCCAGGCCGCCGGCCGACGCCCGGAATCCGCCACCACCTTCGACTTCGGCTTCGCGCTGGGCCCGCGCATCAACGCCGCGGGCCGGCTGGCGGACATGACGTTGGGCATCGAGTGCCTGCTCACGGACGATCCCGGCCGCGCGATGGAGCTGGCGCAGCAGCTCGACGCCATCAACCGCCAGCGCCGCGAGATCGAGGGCGACATGCGCGAGCAGGCGCTGCAGCTCGCGGAAGGGCTGTTCGACCTCGACGAGGAGCCGCCCTCGGCCATCAGCGTGTTCGACCCGGATTTTCACGAGGGCGTGGTCGGCATCGTGGCCTCGCGCCTGAAGGAGCAGCTGCACCGCCCCACCTTCGTGTTCGCCGCCAGCGGCGCGCCCGGCAAGGGGCACGAGCTCAAGGGGTCGGGCCGCTCCATCCCGGGCTTTCACCTGCGCGACGCGCTCGACCTGGTCGCCAAGCGCCACCCGGGCGTGATCCTGCGCTTTGGCGGCCACGCCATGGCGGCCGGCTGCACCGTGGCGGCAGAACATTTCCCCACCTTCGAGCAGGCCTTCGCCCAGGTCGCGCAGGAATGGCTGGACGCCGCCACGCTCACGCGCCGGCTGGAGACCGACGGGCCGCTCGCGCCCGAGTGGCGCCGCGCCGAGCTGGTGGACGTGCTGGCGCGCGAGGTCTGGGGCCAGGGCTTTGCCCCGCCCACCTTCAGCGAGCAGGTGCGCGTGCTCAGCCAGCGCCTGGTGGGCCAGGGCCGGCACCTGCAGCTGCGCCTGCTGCACCACGGCCAGCCGGTCGATGCCATCTGGTTCGGCCGCACGGAACCGGTGCCTGAGGAGCCGCTGCTGGCTTTCCGGCTGGATGTGAACGAATGGGGCGGCGAGCGGCGCGTGCAGTTTCTGGTGGAGGGGCTGCAGGCCTGAACCCACCGCACGCAGCGCGCGGCGGCGCTGTCCCTCCCGCTCAGGGCTCCAGCGGCGGCGTGGCGGCGATCACCTCTTCCAGCGTGGTGATGCCTTCGGCCGCACGCAGCACCCCCGCCAGCCGCAACGGCCGCATGCCGTCCTTGACGGCCTGGCGGCGCAGGGCGTCGATGGACGGCGCCCCGTGGATCTGGCCCTTGAGCGCCTCGCTGATAGTGAGCAGCTCGTACAGCCCGATGCGCCCGCGAAAGCCTGTCATGCGGCATTCCACGCAGCCCACGGGACGGTAGGCCCGATAGCCGCCGGAGAGCTTCCACGGCCGGATCAGGTCCGCCAGCACCTGCGGGTCGGCCTCGCGGTCGCGCTCGCGGCACTGCTTGCACAGCGTGCGCACCAGCCGCTGCGCCAGCACGCCCAGAAGCGTCGCATTGATCAGGTACGGCGGCACGCCCAGCTCCATCAGCCGCGTGATGGCGCTGGGCGCGTCGTTGGTGTGCAGCGTGGAGAACACCAGGTGGCCGGTGAGCGCCGCCTGCACCGCCATGTCGGCGGTGGCCAGGTCGCGGATCTCGCCGACCATGATCACGTCTGGGTCCTGGCGCATCAGCGCACGCAGCCCTTCCGTGAAGTTGAAATCGAGCTGCGGCTGCACCTGCGTCTGGTTGAAGCTCGGCTCGATCATCTCGATCGGGTCTTCCACCGTGCTGACGTTCACCTCCTCGGTGGCCACGCGCTTGAGCGTGGAGTACAGCGTCGTGGTCTTGCCCGAGCCCGTGGGCCCGGTGACCAGGATGATGCCGTGCGGGCGCTGCACCAGCGCCTCCCAGCGCGCCGCGTCGTGCGGGGAAAACCCAGCGCACCCAGGTCCTTGACCGTGTTGTCCGGATCGAAGATGCGCATCACCATCTTCTCGCCGAAGGCCGTGGGCAGCGTGGACAGGCGCATCTCGACTTCGTCGCCGCGCGGGTTGCGCGTCTTGATGCGCCCGTCCTGCGGGCGGCGGCGCTCGACCACGTCCATGCGCCCGAGCAGCTTCACGCGCGCCACCATGGCGTTGAGCACGCCCATGGGCATCTGGTAGACCGGATGCAGCACGCCGTCGATGCGAAAGCGGATCACGCCCTGCTCGCGCCGCGGCTCCAGGTGGATGTCGCTGGCGCGCTGGTCGAAGGCGTATTGCCACAGCCAGTCGACCACGCGGATCACGCCCTGGTCGTTGGCGTCGAGCTGGCGGTTGCTCTTGCCCAGCTCCACCAGCTGCTCGAAGCTGCTGCCGGTGGTGCCGCTGCCGGCCTTGTTGGCGGCGCGCACGGATTTCGCCAGCGCGAAGAACTCGGCCGTGTAGCGCGTGATGTCCTGCGGGTTGGCCATGACGCGGCGCACGCTGCGCCGCGCCTGGCGCTCGACCTCGGCGACCCAGTCGTCGATGAAGGGCTCGGCGGTGGCCACCACCAGCTCGCTGGGCGAGACCTGCACCGGCAGCACGCGGTGGCGCTCGGCGTAGCTGGCGCTCATGGAGTCGGCCACGCGGCCGACGTCCACCTTGAGCGGGTCGATGCGCAGGTAGGGAAGCCCCGCCCGGCCGGCCACGTACTCGGTGAGCAGGTCGACGTCCAGCGGCTTGCCGTCCGCCGCGCGCTCCATGGCGACGGCTCCGAGGCGCACGATCGGGTGCTGGCTGCTCTCCGCATGCGCGCAGCGCGCCACCGTGCGCTCGGCCTCCTCTTCGCTGATCACGCCATCCGCGCGCAGCCAGTCGACGATCTGGCGCCACTGGAGCGGGCCGCCCGTGGGCGTGCGGCGGGG
>NZ_ALEE01000425.1 GCF_000282995.1 Melaminivora alkalimesophila | reverse complement strand
GCGGGGCGGGCGGGCCGTGCGGGGCGGTTCGGGGGACGTCGCGCGGGTGCTCATGCAGGAGATTGTCCGCCAGGTCGCCAAGGAGACCGCAGGGCGCTCAGGGCGCCACCGGCTTGAAGACCCGCAGCCACTTGGGCGCGGGCAGCTCCCAGCGCGCCTGCAGCGCCTCGGCGCGCGCCTGCAGCTCGGCGCGCTTCGGGCGGCTGGGCGTGCGTTGCGCCAGCACCACCGTGTTGCCCTCGCGCGTCGGCCGGAAGGCCCACAGCGCCAATTCGCCGAACACCCCGGCCAGGCTCTCCAGGCTGCGCTCGTAGCTGGAAGAACGCCCGAAGAGGTTCACCGTCATGCAGCCGTCTTCGGTGAGCAGCGCGCGGCAGTCGGCATAGAAGTCGGCGCTGTCGAGCACCGGCGCCGCCGCCTTGTGGTCGTACAGGTCCACGGCCAGGAAGTCGACGGTGCCGGCGAGTTCGGGCCGCCGCACCTGCTCGGCCGCATCGCCCAGCACCACCGACAGCCGCGGCCCCTCGGGCGGCAGCTTGAACCAGGCGCGGCACACGGCCAGCACCTGCGGGTTCAGCTCGATCGCCGTGGTCCGCATGCGCAGGCGCTTGTAGCAGAACTTGGTGATGGCGCCCGCGCCCAGGCCCAGCTGCAGGGCGTGGCGCTCGGCGAGCGACTCGGGCGAGACGAACAGCAGCCAGGCCATCATGCGCTGCACGTACTCCAGCTCCAGCTCGAAAGGCGCGTCGATGCGCATGGAACCCTGGATCCAGGGCGTGCCGAGGTGCAGGTGGCGCACCTCGCCATCTTCGGAAATGCCGACCTCGGGCAACTCGGCAGGGGTGGTCTTCTTTTTGCTGGACAAGCGGCGGACCCACGGAAACAAGGGGTTGGACAGGTTCGCTGCCAAATGGTGGCGGCCCGGCGGGCGGCTCATTCTGCCCCCAGCAAGGCCCCCAGGCGAGGCAGCGCGACACAGGCATTGTCGCGGCTCGCGCGCGCCAGCTCCGCCGGATCCATGCCGCGCAGCCCGGCAATCACCTCGCCGATGCGCGGCAGCTCGCCCGGGGTGTTGCGCGCCGGGGGTGTGCCCGCCGCGCGCTCGGCGGCCGTCACGTAGAGCCAGTGGGGCGGGATGTCCGGCGCGTCGGTTTCGAGCACGAGGGCCTCCAGCGGCAACCGCGCCGCCAGGCGCCGGATCTGGTGCGCGCGCTCGAAGGTCGCCGCACCGCCGAAGCCCAGCTTGAAACCCATCTCGACGAGGAGGCGCGCCTGCTGCTCGCTGCCGTTGAAGGCATGGGCGATGCCCCCGCGCACCGGCAGCTCGCGCAGGCCCTTCAAGATCTGGTCCACTGCGCGGCGCGAATGCACGATGACCGGCAGCTCGTGCTGGCGCGCCAGGCGCAGCTGCTCGCGCCACAGGTGTTGCTGGCGCCCGTCGTCGAGCGTCTGGTCGAAGTAGTCCAGGCCGATCTCGCCGATCGCCACCAGCCGCGGATCGCCGCTGCGCCGCTCCAGCTCGTCCGCCAGCGCCTGCAGGTCGGCCTCGCCCGCCTGCCGGGTGAACAGCGGGTGAATCCCCAGCGCGTAGCTGTCGCCGTGCCGCGCCGCCAGCTCGCGCACGGCATCGAAGTTGGCGCATTCCACCGCCGGCAGCACGCAGTGCGCCACGCCGCGCCGGCGCGCCTCCTTGCGCACGGCGTCGGCATGGGCCGCGCCGCCGTGGTGCACGAACTCGTCCAGGTGGACGTGGGTGTCGATCCAGGTGGGCATGGCGCCCATGGTGCCAGCGGCGCCCGCCCCCCGGCGTAGGTCAGAGCATGTGGTTCAGGAAGGCGCGCGCGCGCTCGTGGCCTGGGTCGGCGAAGAACTCGCGCGCCGGGCGCGCCGCCACCAGCTCGCCCTGGTCCATGAAGGCCACCGTGTGCGCCACCTCGCGCGCAAACCCCATCTCGTGCGTGACGACCAGCATGGTCATGCGCTCCTCGGCCAGCTCGCGCATGGTGCGCAGCACCTCGCCGGTGAGCTCCGGATCGAGCGCCGAGGTGGGCTCGTCGAACAGCATGATGGCCGGCTGCATGGCGAGCGCCCTCGCGATCGCCACGCGCTGCTTCTGCCCACCCGACAGGCGCGCCGGATAGCTGTCGCGCTTCGGGGCCAGCCCCACCTTGTCCAGCAGCGCCTCGGCGCGCGCCACCGCCTCCGCGCGCGGCACGCCCTGCACCACCATCGGCGCCTCGATCAGGTTCTCCAGCACCGTCAGGTGCGGAAACAGGTTGAAGTGCTGGAACACCATGCCGGTCTTGGCGCAGATGCGGCGCAGCTGCAGGTCCGGCACATAGACGCAGCGCCCGGCCGCGTCGGTCGCCACCAGCGGCTCGCCCTCGATGGCGATCGCGCCGCTGTCGATGGTCTCCAGGTGGTTCAGGCAGCGCAGGAAGGTGCTCTTGCCCGAGCCCGAAGGGCCGATGATCGCCGCCACCTCGCCGCGCCGCACCGTGAGCGAGACCCCGCGCAGCACCTCGTTGGCGCCATAGCGCTTGCGCAGCGCCTGCGCCTCGATCATGGGGACGGCGCCCGCGGCCTCACTGGTCGTACTTGGCATAGCGTCTTTCCAGCCGCTGGAAACCCCAGGTCAGCACCAGCGTCATGAGCAGATAAAAGGCGCCGGCGACGATGAAGGGTGTGGTCGTGAAGTCGCGCTGCACGATGCCGCGCGCGGCGCGCAGCAGGTCGTTGAGCGCCAGCACGTAGATGAGCGAGGTGTCCTTGACCAGGGTGATGGTCTCGTTGCTCATGGGCGGCAGGATGGTGCGCACCATCTGCGGCAACACGATGCGCCGCATGGTCTGCGGGTAGCTCATGCCCAGCACCTTGGCAGCCTCGTACTGGCCGCGATCGACAGACTGGATGCCGGCGCGAAAAATCTCGGCGAAGTAGGCCGCGTAGTTCAGCGCGAAGGCCGCCACCGCCGCCGGGAAGTCCGGCAGGCGCACACCCACGACCGGGACGAAGGGCAGCGCGAAGTAGATGAACAGCATCTGCAGCATGAGCGGCGTGCCGCGCATCAGCCAGATATAGCCATTCACCGCCGTGGACAGCGGCCGCAGGGGCGACAGTCGCGCCAGCGCCAGCGCCAGACCCAGCGGCACCGCCAGCACCAGCGTGATGGCAAACAGCTTGAGCGTGACCGCCGCGCCCTGCGCCAGGGGCCCCAGAAGGGAGAGAACGTAGTCCATAGGATCAGGACGGCTCAGCGCCCTGCACAGCCCGCAACCGCGCCGACCGGCGCGCCCCCGCCGGCGGCCGCGCCGCCGCTCCGGCAACGCAGCCGCTCCAGGGGTTGCACGGCCTTACTTGATGATGTTCTTGCCGAACCACTGCTCGGCGATCTTCGCGGCGGCGCCGTCGGCCTTCATCTCCTCCAGCGCCTTGTCGAGGCGGGCCAGCAGCTCGGTGTCGTCCTTGCGCACGCCCACGCCGTAGTCCTCGGTGCCGAAGTTGTCTTCCAGCACGGCGTATTGGTCGGGCTTCTTGGCCACGTAGTAGCGGCCCACTACCTCATCGACCACCACCGCCTCCAGGCGACCGGCCGACAGGTCCATCAGCGCCGTCACGTTGTCGCCGAAGGTCTTGAGCTCCTTCAGGGACTGGAAAACCGCCTCTTCCTTCTTGATGGCGTCCACGGCGCTGGAGCCTTCCTGCGCGCCCACGACCTTGCCGGCGAGATCGGCCTTGGTCTGGATGGACGAGCCTGCGGGCACCACGATGATCTGGTGGTTTTCCATGTAGGGCGCCGTAAAGCCGATGTTCTGCTTGCGCTCCTCGGTGATGGTCAGACCGTTCCACAGCGCATCGACGCGCTTGCCCGACAGCTCGGCCTCCTTGGCGCTCCAGTCGATGGGCTTGAATTCGACTTCCAGGCCGAGGCGCTTGGCGGCTTCGCGCGCCATGTCGATGTCGAAGCCCACGAGGTCGTTCTTTTCGTCGCGAAAACCCATCGGCGGGAAGTTGTCGTCCAGGCCAACCACGATCTTCGTCACGGCGGCGGGCGCCGGGGCAGGGGCCTCGGCGGCCGGGGCGGCGGGTTCCTGCTTGGAGCAGCCGGCAAGCACGGCTCCGAGGGTCAACAGCGTGACGGCGGCGAACTTTTTCATCATGGCGGGAAGCGCTCTCAAGGTCAATGAAGAAAGGCGAGGTGCGAGGCACCCCGGGCAAACCCGCAATTGTCCCACGGGTGGGCAGGAAGCTGCTGACGAGCCTTCTCAGGCCATGCCGAAACGTGTCGCCAGCGCGCCGGTCAACCCGAACTCCTCCAGGATGGCAGCGAGCCGCTCGGCCGCGCTGCGCTTTCTCTGCCCCGTCCAGCGCGCCAGGATCAGCTCGTTCTTCAGGCTGTGCTCCCAGCCCACCAGCTCGGTCACGGTGACCTGGTAGCCGCTCGCCTCCAGGTGCAGGCAGCGCATGACATTGGTCAGATGGCTGCCCAGCTCGCGCGTGTGGATCGGGTGGCGCCACAGCTCGGCAAGCGGCGTGCGCGCCAGCTGCAGGGCCTTGGAGCCGCGCAGCTGCGCCGCGACCTCCGCCTGGCAGCACGGCACCAGCACCATGGCGCGCGCCTGCTTGTGCAGCCCGAAGGCAATCGCATCGTCGGTCGCGGTGTCGCAGGCGTGCAGCGCGGTCACGATATCGATGCGCTCGGGCAGTCCCGCCTCCCGGCCCGCGGCATCGGCCACCGCCAGATTGAGGAACTCCATGCGCTCGAAGCCCAGCCGCTGGGCCAGCGCCCGGGATCGCTCGACCAGATCCGCGCGCCACTCGATGCCGTAGATCCGCCCGCGGCCCTGCCCCTTGAAGAACAGGTCGTACAGGATGAAGCCCAGGTAGGACTTTCCTGCCCCGTGGTCGGCCAGCAGCGGTGCGTGGCCGTCCTGCGCCAGCTCCGCCAGCAGCGGCTCGATGAACTGGTAGAGGTGGTAGACCTGCTTGAGCTTGCGCCGCGAGTCCTGGTTCAGGCGCCCTTCGCGCGTCAGGATGTGCAGCTCCTTGAGCAGCTCGATCGACTGCCCCGGGCGCAGCTCCGCCAGCACGGCCGCGTCCTGGGATTCGCTGCCCTTGCCCCTCCTGCGGGACTCCGTGGGCCGCCGCGCGGGCCGGGGCGCCGTCACGGCTGTGCCTTCCCGCGCCCCGCGCCCGCGCCCTGCCCTGCCGCCGCTGCCGCGTGGGCCGGGCAGCGCGGGCCGACATCAAGTGCCTCCCAGCCCGCGGCGCCCAGGGATTCCATCACCTCGATGTTGCGCTCGAAGATCGCCTCCGCCTCGGGAAAGGCCTCGACCGCGCGGTCGATGCTCTCCTCGCGCAGCAGGTGCAGCGTGGGGTACGGCGCGCGGTTCGTGCAGTTGCTCACGTCCTCCGGCGCGGTCCCGGCGAACTGGAAACGCGGGTGGAAGGACGCGACCTGCAGGATGCCTGCCAGGTCCATCGCCTCCACCAGCTCGTCGGCCAGCTCCAGGAAATCGTTGAAGTCCAGGAAATCCTCCATGCAGTGCGGCGCCATCAGCAAGGTGGTGTCGCGCCGCTCGGGCGGGCTCTCGGCCAGCGCCTCCAGCTCCTGCCGCAGGTCCTCCAGCAGCCCGCGCGCATCGGTGGCGTGGCTCACCACGTAGTGGATCTGGTCCTTGGTGTGCACGCCCTTGGCGAAGGGACACAGATTCAGCCCGATCACGGCGCGCTCCAGCCAGCGCACCATGTCCTGGATGACGGTGGCGTCGTGGCCGTCCGCCACGTCGCCTGCGGAAGAGGAAAGATCGTTGTTCATCGGGTCCCGGCCAGCGGCCGCCAAAACCCCGATTCTAGGAAAGGCCCGCCCTCACCCCAGCAGGCGCTGCCCGGTGATGCGCTCGTGCTCGCGCGCTGCGAAGCGGTCCGTCATGCCCGCGATGAAATCCGCCACCGTGCGGGCGCGCTGCGGCAGCGCTCCCTCCAGCGCAACCTCGGCCTGCGCGGCGGGAAGCTCGCGCGGGTCGGCCAGGTAGGCATCGAACAGTTCGCGCACCACCTGCTGGGCCGCGTCCATCTTCTGCATCACCTGCGGGTGCCGGTAGAGAAATTGCATCAGGAAGGCCTTGAGCTCCTGCGAGCGCGCGCGCATCTCTCCGGAAAAACCCACCAGCGCCGGCAGGGCGCGCACCGCCTCGACGCTGTCCGGGCGATGCGCCTGCAGGGCCGCGCGCGTGCTGTCGATCACGTCGTAGACCTGTTCGCTGAGCATCCGGCGGATCGCCTCGTGCAACAGCCGGCGCTCGTTGCCCGCCTCTGCCAGCCGGGGATGCTCGGCCTGCGCCTGCGCACGGTGGCGCTCGAACAGCGACACCTCGCGCAGCTGGGCGAGCGTCAGCAGGCCCGAACGCACGCCGTCGTCGATGTCGTGCGCGTTGTAGGCGATCTCGTCGGCCAGATTGCACAGCTGGGCCTCCATGCTGGGCCGCGCCCCGTGCAGGAAGCGCCAGCCGACGCCCTGCGGCTCGCGCGCCTCCAGCAGCTCGGCGTTGCGCCGCGAGCAGTGCTTGAGGATGCCTTCGCGCGCCTCGAAGGTCAGGTTGATGCCGTCGTAGTCCGGGTAGCGCTCCTCCAGCGCATCGACCACGCGCAGGCTCTGCAGGTTGTGCTCGAAACCGCCGAAGTCGCGCATGCACCCGTTGAGCGCATCCTGGCCGGCATGGCCAAAGGGCGTGTGGCCCAGGTCGTGCGCCAAACTGATCGCCTCGACCAGGTCCTCGTTGAGCGCCAGCGAGCGGGCGATGGAGCGCGCCAGCTGCGCGACCTCCAGCGAGTGCGTCAGCCGGGTGCGGAACAGGTCGCCCTCGTGGTTCAGGAAGACTTGCGTCTTGTAGACCAGCCGGCGAAAGGCCGAGGAATGGACGATGCGGTCGCGGTCGCGCTGGTATTCGGTGCGCGTGGGCGCCGGCGGCTCGGGGTAGCGCCGCCCGCGCGAGCGCGCGGGATCGCAGGCGTAGGGCGCGAGTTGCCCGGGCGCGTTCATCCGCCGGCCTTCCTGATCATCTCAGGCCGTCGCGCAGCAGGCATCGATCACTTCGCGCACCAGCGCATCGGGCGCCGGCCGCACCACCGCCCGGCCCGGCCCGTCGATCAGCACGAAGCGGATCTCGCCGGCCTCGGCCTTCTTGTCCACGCGCATCAGCTCCAGGTAGCGCCCGGCGTTATCGCGGGCATCCAGCACCGGGCCGCGCACCGGCAGGCCAGCGCGCGCGATCAGCACCCGCAGGCGCCCGACGAAATCCCCATCCACCAGCCCCAGGCGGCGCGACAGCTCGGCGGCCATCACCATGCCCGCCGCCACGCCCTCGCCGTGCAACCACTCGCCATAGCCCATGCCGGCCTCAATGGCGTGGCCGAAGGTGTGGCCGAAATTCAGGATCGCGCGCAGCCCGGCCTCGCGCTCGTCGGCGCCCACCACTGCCGCCTTGATCTCGCAGCTGCGCTTGACCACGTGCGCGAGCGCCGCGTGATCGCGCGCCAGCAGGGCGTCCATGTTCGCCTCCAGCCAGGCGAACAGCTCCATGTCGGCGATCGGTCCGTACTTGATGACCTCCGCGATGCCGGCCGCCAGCTCCCGCGCGGGCAGGGTGTCGAGCGTGGACAGGTCGCAGATCACCAGCCGCGGCTGGTGGAACGCCCCGATCATGTTCTTGCCCAGCGGGTGGTTGATGGCGGTCTTGCCGCCCACGCTGGAATCCACCTGTGCGAGCAGCGTGGTCGGCACCTGCACGAAGTCGATCCCGCGCATGTAGCAGGCCGCGGCAAAACCCGTCATGTCGCCGATCACGCCGCCGCCCAGGGCGTAGAGCACGGTCTTGCGGTCGCAGCCGTGGGTGAGCAGCGCGTCGAAGATCAGGTTGAGGGTTTGCCAGTTCTTGTGTTCTTCGCCGTCGGGGAGGGTGACGGTGTGGACGTGGGGGTAAGCATCTCTCAGTGCGCCCAGCAACGAAGCCCCGTACAGCGGGCGCACCCGCTTGTCAGTGACAACCACCGCGACAGTTCCAGAGGAAGGTACGGGACCAACCCTTGAACCGCTCAGTAGTCCGGATCCGATATGAATTTCGTAACTCCGGTCGCCCAGACCAATGGACACTTTTTCCATAACTACTCTCGGCCGCTTTTTAGCATCAGCGTGAACGAAAAAGACCCGGAACTCATGCCGGGTCTTTGGTTAGATAGGGATTCGAGGTAGCCGGCGAGTGTTGCTGCTTGCCGAAATTTTCCTCAGGGCGCAGGCTCAGGCTTCGGGCAGGCTGGCACACTCACTGGCAATTCGATCGTCTTCACAGTCTTGCTGGGACCAGCGGTGAACTGGATTACCCATACGTCCGAGCCTGCCGCACCACCTGATTTACCAGAGGCAGCAAACTCAACCAACGTGCGTCCACCCGCCCTATCGAGGGTAGGCGACCCCGCTACGATGGACGGCGTGGACACGCCACTGCGAGAGCGCACGGTGATGGTCGTGCCTGCTGGCGCTGCGAAGCCGCGTGGCGTCCCCACGAACATCGCTACGCCATTGAACTTGCATGCTTCCACGTCTGCCACCGACAGGTTCAGGGGCCCAGAGAAAGGAACTGTAGTGTTGCTGGATGCGTAGAGGTTCAACCACGAAACCGAAGTCACCCACAGCTGGAGCGAATCACTGATCTGCGTCCCCTGACCAGTCTGAGTAGAGAAAACGACGTCCACAGGAATTCCGTCGGCGGGTCGCGGATTCTGCACTTGATAGTCCACAGAACATACTCCGTTCTGGGTCGTGCAGCCGCCTCGGGAAGAAGAGCCTACACGACCGAAGCTGGCTTGCGCGACGACGGCAACGCCATCGGAAACAGGATTACCGTTCCGATCAACAATTCGCACGTTGACGGTGGAAGAGTCACCAGACAGGTCGTAATCCATATTGAATTTGGATGCCGACAGGTCAAAGCCTCGCTGCGTAGCAACATCGGTGGTGACAGTTAGTGTGTCAGACTGGGTGCTGATGTTGCGTCCGCGCACCGTAGCGTTGACGATCACCGAGGTCGGCTGTGCCTTGGAGCTGACCGATGCCGTCACCCGGCCGGAAGAATCCGTTCGCTCGTCCGCCGTATTCAATGTCACGCTGCCTGCCGGCACAACGTTGAAGTCGACGATTACACCCTTGATGGGAGCTCCCTTGGAATCTACCACGGTGAAGGTCAAGAGCGCTGTCTCCGAGCGCCCGTTACCTCCAGAGCCCGCAATTACGATGGAGCGATCAGACGGGTTGGCTTCTGTGAAATTAATAGCCGTGGCGACTGATTGTGGATCGGCCGCTACCGCCGCCGAGATGGCGACATTCTGGGAACCGATCACTTCGACCTGATTGCCGCTCCTATCAGGAAGTGACGCAGAAGCGACAATCTGCGTTGCTCCCAGGGAAGAGATGCTGGCAGCTTTCAGATCAACTTCAGCCTTTCCGTTGTGATCTGTCAAAGCAGTCGCGGACTCTGGCACAAATGCTAGCAATCCACTCCCTGTTTCGGAAAATGTGACAATCGCATTAGGTACTGGTTGTCCACCCCTATCCCTGAGAATGGCCCTAGCATGGATATCCAAATCAGAGGAGGTAAAGGCATTGACTGCAGACTCGGCATCTCCGCTCCCTTTGAAAACCTGAACGGACATGGTGCCGCCCGGCTGGGGGCCGCCACCTCCGCCTGGAGTTCCCGGATCGCCACCGCCCCCCCCGCAAGCTGCGAGCAGCAAGAACGACGCATACGTCGCGATTTTTCCAAAAATTCTCATTATTTTCACCCTGCCGTTAAATTAACGCGCCGACCTGCGATCGGAAATCACCTTTGATGCAATTTATCGCATTGGCCCGTAGTCTGTAATGATTTTCGGGGTTATAAACACCATCATTTCGCGCTTTTCAGATTCTCTCGTTTTGTTCTTAAAAAGATTCCCAACAACAGGAACATCGCCCAGCAAGGGAATCTTATTCTCCTGCTCAGTTTCTTCCATCTCGAATATGCCACCAATAACCACAGTGCCGCTATTCTCCACAAGGACTTGCGTCTTGATATATCTTGTATTTATCGCTGGGCCATCGTTTGTCATAATTCCTACACTATCTTTATTCACCTCAAGCTCAAGCAATATTCCCCCATCAGGAGCTATTCTAGGCGTCACATTGAGCTTCAGAACAGCATCTTTGAACTCAACCTTTGGTGTAGCAGAGGCACCTGTTCCAGTGCTTGACTTGTAGGGTATTTGAACACCCTGCTTGATCTCTGCAGATTGTTGATCCGCCGTGATGAGGCGTGGGCTTGAAATTATCTTCCCCTGCCCATCCGCCTCCATCGCCGAAAGCTCCAGCGTAAGAAAGCGATTAGCTGCGGCATTAAATATGGACAATGCGAAGGATCCCGGATCCGGAGCGCCTGACAGCGAGGCAGGCAGGTTCAAAAATGTGCCTCCCACGTTCACAGCACTGCCAAAACCCGATGATCCCGTTGCGTTGCCGTAGTCAGTCCCGATGGCGAGACGATTGCCCCCACCAATGGCGTAACCACCGTCACCGCCCCGCTGTGCACGCAGATCTCCCCCGCCCAAGCGCACTCCCAGCGAACGCCCAAAAGTGTCGCGAGCTTCAACAATACGCGCCTCTATCATTACTTGACGCGCTGGCACATCGATTGTCTGCAAAAGTTTTTTCACCTCCTCAAGTCTAGAGGGGACATCGGTGACAAAAATCTTATTGGTCCGAGGCTCGTCCATTGCGCTCCCTCTCTCGGAGAGAAATCGGCCTCCTGGTGCCCCACCCCCTGCTCCAGACACACCGACAGCAGAACTGAAATTTGAAGTCAAGCGCGCCACGATATCGGAGGATTTTGCGTAATTCAGCTGGAAAATCTCCGTCCGCAAGGGTTCCAACTTCTGAATCGCTGCGGCCGCCTCGTAATCCTTTTGCGTCCGCTCGTCGATCTCATCCTTCGGCGCGATCCACAGCACCGTGCCCGACTTGCGCATGCCCAGGCCCTTGGCGTCCATGATGATCTGCAACGCCTGGTCCCACGGCACGTCCTTCAGGCGCAGCGTGAGCGCGCCGGTGACGGTGTCGGACGTGACGATGTTGAAGTTCGTGAAATCGGCGATCACCTGCAGCAGCGAGCGCACGTCGATATTCTGGAAGTTCAGCGACAGCTTCTCGCCGGTGTAGTGCGGGCCCTGCGACAGCTTGCTCATGTCCACCTTCTTGGGGCGCACCTCGACCACGAACTGGGTGTCGCTCTGGTAGGCGCTGTGTTCCCACTCGCCGACCGGATCGATGGCGAGCCGCACGCGGTCGCCCTGCTGGGTGGCGGTCACGGTCTGGATGGGAGTGCCGAAATCCGACACATCCAGGCGGCGGCGCAGTCCTTCCGGCAGCGAGGAACGCAGGAATTCCACGATCAGCCCCTTGCCCTGCTGCTGCAGGTCCACACCGACCTGGTTGCTCGACAGGTCGACGATCACGCGCCCGGCGCCATCGGCACTGCGGCGGAAGTCCAGGTCACGCAGCGGCAGCACATCCGCGTTGTGGCTCTCCGCGAACTTGGTGGGAGCGGGCGTGGCGGAGCCCGCAGCAGCCTGGCGCACGGCGCCTGCGGAGACAGCGGCCGGCTCGAGCGTGACCACCACGGTGCGCCCCTGCAGCTGTGCAGAGTACGAGGTTGGCTGCTTGAGGTTCAGCACCACCCGCGAGCGCTCCTCGGTCTGCACCACGTTGGCCGAGCGCAGGTTGCCCTGGTTGAGCTCCACCACCGAGCGCCCCGTCCCGTTGCCCACGCCCGGGAAATCCAGGGCGATGCGCGCCGGGCTCTGGGTGGCGAAGCCGGCCGGCACCTCGGCGATGGGTTCCGTGAGCTCGATGCGCAGCACCTCGGCGCCGCCCTGCATGAAGGCCGTCACCGATTCGATGCTTGCGCGCGCCTGGGCAAGCGGCGCGGCGAGCGCCGCGGCCAGGGCGAACGCGGCCAGGCGTGCGCCCTTTCTCAGGCGTTGTGTCGTCTCGCTTGTCATTTCTTCTCCCCACTTCCCTCTTGCAATTCCAATGTCGTGGTCCGCTCCACCCAGTCGCCGCCTGGATCCTGGACGATCTCGCGCAGGCGAACTTCCGTTTCGGTGATGGCGACGATGCGCCCGTAGTTCTGGCCGAGGTGGTTGCCCACCTTCACCTGGTACAGGAGCTTGTCCACGTTGATCAACGCGGTCGGCTGGCCTTCCTTGTTCAGGCTGCCCACCATCTTCATGGCATCCAGCGGATAGGCTTCCAGGGGCTCCTTGCGGCGCGCCAGCTCCGGCGCGATCAGGGAGGCATTCGCGCTCGATTGCTCGCTGTCGCGGCGCAGCGCCTGGGTGAGCTTTTGCGGATTGAAGGGATCGACCCCGTCGGCGCCCTCGTAGTCCTGCGGCAGGAACTGCGTGGGCTCCGTCACCTTGAGGGCGCGCGGGCGGGTGGTGGCGCGCAGCTCGGCCATCCACTCGCGCAGGTCGCCCTCGCTGTCCGAGCCACACCCGGCGAGCAGGGCCACGGCCGCCGCCGCAAGGGCCAGCGCCGCCGCGCCGCGCGGCAGGAATTTCCGGCCCATCATTTCTTCGCCCCCGCCTTCTTGCCGCCCTTTGCCTTGTTGGCGGCCTCGCGCTGCGCCTGGATCTCCTCGTTGTCCAGGTAGCGGAAGGTGCGCGCCGTGGCCTCCAGCGTCAGGGTGGACGCGGAGTCCTTGCTGGCGGGCGCCAGCCCGATGTTGTTCAGTGTCACGATGCGCGAGAGGTTCGCCACGTCGGCGGCAAAGGCGCCGATGTCGTGGTAGCGGCCCACCACCTTGATGGCGATCGGCAGCTCGGCGTAATAGTCCTTCACGACCACCTGGCCGGGGCGAAACAGCTCGAACTGCAGGCTGCGCCCCAGGCCCGCCCGGTTGATGTCGGACAGCAGCGCCGACATCTCGGCCTTGCTCGGCAGCTGCTTCTCCAGCTGGGTCACGTATTGCAGCACCTGCTCGCGCTGCTTCTTCAGCACTTCCAGACTGACCGCCTTGGTGAGCTTTTGCTGGTAGTCGGTGCGCAGCTGCTGCTCGGTGCTGCGCTCGGCCTCGAGCTCCTCCTCGTAGTCCACCAGCTGGAAGAACCACAGGAAGGCCGCCACCGCCGCAGCGATGAACAGGCACAGCAGCGTGCGCGGCACGACCGGCCACAGCGAAGGGTCCTTGGGATCGAGGTTGTGGAACTGCCGCTGCAGCTTCTCCTGCAGCTGCGCGAAGTCCAGGCTGGGCGTCTTCTTCCGGGTCGCCATGGTCACTTCCCTCCGGCCGCGGCAGCTTCGGCGCCGGCGTCCTTCTCGGAGCTGCGCACCAGACGGAAGCGCAGGTTGAACGAGGCCACCCGGCGCTGGTCGCGTGGCGACAGGGCAACGTTGGCCGCCACGATCTCCACCAGCTCGGGCTTGGAGATCCAGGGCGTGTTGCCGGCGAGGTTGCGCAGCATCTCGGAGACACGCTCGTTGGACTGCGCCATGCCCTGCATGGTGACGACCTGGTCCTCCTGCTTCATGCTGGTCAGGTACACCCCTTCGGGCAACTGCGCGACCAGCTCGTTGAGCAGGTGCACCGGCAGGTTGCGGTCGGACTGCAGGTCCTCCACCGCCTTCTGGCGCGCCTGCAGCGCCGTGATCTCGTCCTCGATGGAGGCGATCTCCTTGATCTGGCCTTCCAGGACGGCGATCTCGCTGCGCAGGAAGCTGTTGCGCTGCTGTTGCTCGGCGATCTGCGCCTGCAGCCACCAATAGATCAGGCCGGCGATGGCCAGCCCCGCCAGGGCGGACAGCACCATCGTGACCTGGAACGCCTCGCGCCGGCGCTTGCGGGCCGCCTCGCGGTGAGGCAGCAGGTTGATCAGTATCACTGCAGGAACCTCCGCAATGCCAGGCCGCAGGCGGTGAGGTAGGAAGGGGCCTCGCGCGCCAGCTTCTTGCGCCGCACGCCGCTGCCGATGTCCATGCCGTCGAAGGGATCGACCACCGAGCAGGCGGAACCGGTGGTCTGGATGACCTGCTCGGTCAGCCCGGGCAGCGGCGCGGAGCCGCCGGCCAGCAGGATGTGGTCCACGCGGTGGTAGGGTGTGCTGGTGAAGAAGAACTGCAGGGCGCGGCCGATCTCCTGGGCCAGGCTCTCCGCAAAGGGCCGCAGCACCGCCGAGGCATAGTCGTCGGGCAGCTCGCCGCTGCGCTTCTTGGTCTCGGCCTCTTCCTGGGAAAAGCCGTACTGGCGCACGATCAGCTGGGTGAGCTGCGCCCCGCCGAAGGCCTGGTCGCGCTCGTAGAGCACGTCCTCGTTGCGGATGACCTGCAGGCTGGTGGTGTAGCCACCCACCTCGAACAGCGCCACCACGGCGTCCGCGCCACGGCCGGGCAGGCCGCGGATCAGCCGCGCCGCCGCCAGCCGCGCGGCGTGCGTCTCGATGTCCATGATCACCGGCTTGAGGCCGGCCG
>NZ_ALEE01000424.1 GCF_000282995.1 Melaminivora alkalimesophila | reverse complement strand
GGCCGGCCGCCTCGGCCAGGCCTTCGCGATCCTGGACCTTTTCCTTGCGGGAGGCCGCCAGCAGCACCTCGACATCGCCGGGCGCGCCCTTGGCCGGGCCGACCACGCAGAAGTCAAGGCTCACCTCGTCCAGCGAGAACGGAATGTACTGGCTTGCCTCGGACTCGACCTGCACTTCCAGCTCCTGCTCGGTCATGCCGCCCGGCAGGATGATCCGCTTGGTGATCACGGCCGAGGGCGGCAGCGCCAGGGCCGCGTTCCTGGTGCGCGTGCCGCTCTTCTTGACCGCCCGGCGCAGGGCGTCGGCCACCTCGTCGAACTTCTCGACGTTCCCGTCGCTCACCCAGCCCCGGTCGAGCTGCTCGACCACGCAGCGCTCGAGCACCAGCGTGCCTGCGCTGTCGCGCCCCAGCTCCACCAGCTTGATGCTGGAGGAGCTGATGTCCACCCCCAGCAAAGGCAGGGGCTGGCGCTTGAATAACGACCCCATTGAGACCAAGGCTCCCCCCTCGAATTATTTGTGCACAGGCGCAACCAAAGCTGACATTTGTCTTCAATCAATGCTAGCAGCAAGGGTGCGGCCCCAGCGCGCCGGCCGGGCCGATGCCGGCGCGGCGTTGTCAAAAGCAGACGCTTGCACCGGGCCGCCCCGAAGACCCGCGCCGGCACCGGCGGCGGCCGGATTTTTATAATCACCGGTTCGCCTACAGTCGCCCTCCATGACCTCGTCCGAACCCAAGCGCACCCCCGAGCCCCCCCGCCGAATGCCCGCGTGGCTGCGCTGGCCCCTGCTGGTGCTGGCCTGGCTGGCCGGGCTATGCGCAGCCGCGGCGTTGGCCGCCGTCCTGGCCGTGGCCATCGGCCTGGCGGTCGCCTACCCGAACCTCCCCGACATCTCCGAGCTGGCCGACTACCGGCCGAAGCTGCCCCTGCGCGTGTATTCCACCGAGGGCGCGCTGCTGGGCGAGTTCGGCGAGGAACGGCGCAACCTGACCCCGATCGAGGACATCCCGCCCGTCATGACGCAGGCGGTGCTGGCCATCGAGGACGCACGCTTCTTCCAGCACGGCGGGGTGGACTACAAGGGCGTGCTGCGCGCGGCGCTGGCCAACCTGGGGCGCATCAAGAGCCAGGGCGCCTCCACCATCACCATGCAGGTGGCGCGCAACGTCTATCTTTCTTCCGAAAAAACATTTACTCGGAAGATTTACGAAATATTACTGACATTCAAGCTCGAGCATTTGCTGACCAAGAACCAGATTCTCGAGATCTACATGAACCAGATTTACCTGGGCAACCGGGCCTATGGCTTTGCGGCGGCGGCCGAGACGTATTTCGGCAAGCCGCTGAAATCCATCACCGTGGCCGAGGCCGCGATGCTCGCCGGCCTGCCCAAGGCGCCCTCGGCGTACAACCCGATCAGCAACCCCAAGCGCGCCCGCGCGCGCCAGCTGCACATCATCGACCGCATGCTGGAGAACGGCTTCATCACCGCCGAGCAGGCGGCCGAGGCCCGGGAGGAGCCGATCCGGCTGCGCTCGAGCACCGACAGCACGCGCATCCACGCGCAGTACGTGGCGGAGATGGCGCGCCAGCTGATCTTCGCGCAGTACGGCCCTGAGGCCTACACGCGCGGCCTGAACGTCTACACCACGCTGAACGCCGGCGAGCAGGAGGTCGCCTACCAGGCGCTGCGCCAGGGGATCATGGATTACGAGCGGCGCCAGCACTACCGCGGACCGGAGCGGTTCCTGGACCTGCCCGACTCGCCCGCCGAGGCGGAAGAGGCCATAGACGACGCCCTGGCGGCCCACCCGGACAATGGCGACGTGCTGGCCGCGGTGGCGCTTGAGGTGTCGCCGAAGAAAATCGTCGCGGCGCGCGCCGACGGCGAGCGGCTGGAGATCACCGGCGAGGGCCTGAAGCCCGCCCAGTCGGGCCTCTCGGACAAGGCGCCGCCCAACATCCGCCTGCGCCGCGGCGCCGTGATCCGGGTGGTGCAGACCCCGAAGAAGACCTGGGAGATCACGCAGCTGCCCGAGGTGGAAGGGGCCTTCGTCGCCATCGACCCCCGCTCCGGCGCCATCCGCGCGCTGGTGGGCGGCTTCGACTTCGACAAGAACAAGTTCAACCACGTCACCCAGGCCTGGCGCCAGCCGGGCTCCGCCTTCAAGCCCTTCATCTACTCCGCGGCGCTGGAAAAAGGCTTCACGCCGGCGACGGTGATCAACGACGCGCCGCTGTTCTTCAGCGCCGGCGTGACCGGCGGCCAGCCCTGGGAGCCAAAGAACTACGACGGCAAGTACGACGGGCCGATGACGCTGCGCGCGGGCCTGGCGCGCTCCAAGAACCTGGTGTCGATCCGCATCCTGCAGGCCGTCGGCCCCAAGACGGCGCAGCAATGGGTCGCGCGTTTCGGCTTCGACGCGGACAAACACCCCGCCTACCTGCCCATGGCGCTGGGCGCCGGTTCGGTCACGCCGATGCAGATGGCCGCCGCCTATTCGGTGTTCGCCAACGGCGGCTACCGCATCAACCCCTACCTCATCACCCGGGTGACGGACCACAAGGGGCGGATCCTGTCGAACTACCAGCCGCCTGCCACGGAGGAGAACCCACGCGCCATCGACGCCCGCAATGCCTTCGTCATGGGCAGCCTGCTGCAGGAGGTCACGCGCTCGGGCACGGCCGCGCGCGCCCAGAGCACCCTCAAGCGGCCCGACCTCTACGGCAAGACCGGCACCACCAACGATGCCGTGGACGCCTGGTTCGCGGGTTTCCAGCCGACCGTGGCGGCCGTGGTCTGGATCGGCTACGACACGCCGCGCAACCTGGGCAGCCGCGAGACCGGCGGCGGGCTGAGCCTGCCCGTCTGGATCCGCTTCATGGACAAGGCCCTCAAGGGCGTCCCGGTAGCGGAGCCCCCGGTCCCTGCCGGGGTGGTGAACGTCAGCGGCGAGTGGTACTACGAAGAGTACGCGCGCAGCGGCGGCATCTCCAGCGTGGGCCTGGAGGCCGGCCTGCCGGGCGAGGAGCCGGGCCGCGGCGCGGTCGTGCCGCCG
>NZ_ALEE01000423.1 GCF_000282995.1 Melaminivora alkalimesophila | reverse complement strand
CGTGCCGCCGGCGCCGCCGCCGGTCGAGGAGCGCAACCGGATCCTGGACCTGTTCCGCCAGTGAGGGGCGGCCGCGCCCGCGGCTACGGCAAGGGGGCGAAGTGCAGGGGCTGGCCGGCCTGCGCGCTCGCGTCGCGGCTCAGGGCGGCGAAGAACTCCAGCCCGCCCTTGGTGTCGACCCAGCGCTCGCCCTCGAGGCGGTAGTGGTAGCCCCCCGAGCGGGCCGCCATCCAGACCTCGTGCAGCGGCTTTTGCAGGTTGATGATGATCTGGCTGCGGTCGGCGAAGGTGATGGTGACCACCCCGCCACTGCGCTGCGTGTCCAGGTCGCAATCGGTTTCTTCGTTGATGCGGTCGCAGTGGCTCTCCACGGCCATCAGCAGCCGCTCGGCGCGGTCCAGGTATTCAAGGTCGGTCATCACTACAATTTGCGCATGTCCCAAGGCCGCCGCATTCTAGTCAGCCGCTTCTTGCCAGCAGTCTGCGCAGTGTCATTGCTGGGCGCCTGCGGCCAGCGCGGCCCGCTGTACCTGCCCACCGAGGCGGCGGCCTCCGGGCGCGCCACCCTGCCGCAGACCTTGCGCCCCGACCGCGGCGCGCCCACCGCGCCTGCCCCTTCCCTCCCGCCTCCCTCTTCATGATTCCTTCGCCCCTGCCCGGCCAACCGCAGCTGCACTACCGCGGCCCCTCCCTGTACCTGGAAGACTGCCGCCTCTCGGATCTCGCCGCGCAGCACGGGACTCCCCTGTACGTCTATTCGCAAGCCGCCATGCTGGCGGCGCTGGAGGCCTACCGGCGCGGTTTTGCGGGCCGCGAGGTCCAGATCTGCTATGCCATGAAGGCCAACTCCTCGCTGGCCGTGCTGCAGCTGTTCGCGCGCCAGGGCTGTGGCTTCGACATCGTCTCGGGCGGTGAGCTCGAGCGCGTGCGGGCGGCCGGCGGCGACATGGCGAAGGTCATCTTCTCCGGCGTGGGCAAGACCCGCGCCGAGATGCGCCAGGCCCTGGAGGCCGGCATCGGCTGCTTCAATGTGGAAAGCGAGGCCGAGCTGGAAGTGCTCAACGAGGTCGCGCTGTCCATGGGCCTGCGCGCGCCGGTCAGCATCCGCGTCAACCCGAACGTGGACGCCCGCACGCACCCCTACATCTCCACCGGCCTCAAGGGCAACAAGTTCGGCATCGCCCACGAGCGCACCCTCGCCGTCTACCAGCGCGCCGCCGGCCTGCCCGGCCTGCGCGTGGCCGGCATCGACTGCCACATCGGCTCGCAGATCACCCAGGAAGCGCCCTACCTCGACGCCATGGACCGCATGCTCGACCTGGTCGAGGCGATCGAGGCGGCGGGCATTCCCATCGGCCACCTCGACTTCGGCGGGGGGCTCGGCATCAACTACGACGGCGAGGTGCCGCCGGCGGCCGATGCGCTGTGGGCCAGGCTGCTGGCCCGGCTGGATGCGCGCGGCCATGGCGGGCGGCGCCTGATGATCGAACCGGGCCGCTCGCTGGTGGGCAACGCCGGCGTGTGCCTGACGGAAGTGCTCTATCTGAAACCGGGCGAGCAGAAGAACTTCTGCATCGTCGATGCTGCCATGAACGACCTGCCGCGCCCGGCGATGTACCAGGCCTTCCACGCCATCGTCCCGCTGGAGCGACCGGATGCGCGGCGCGAGCCGGTGGTGTACGACGTGGTCGGCCCGGTGTGCGAGAGCGGCGACTGGCTGGGCCGCGACCGGCCACTGGCGATCGCCCCGGGCGAGCACCTGGCGGTGCTGTCCGCCGGCGCCTACTGTGCCAGCATGGGCAGCACCTACAACAGCCGGCCCCGTCCGGCCGAACTGCTGGTCGACGGCAGCCAGGCCCACCTGATCCGCTCGCGCGAGCGCGTGGCGCAGCTGTTCGAGAACGAACACCTGCTCCAGGGCGACCGGGCTTGACGTCGATCAAGCAATACCCCTTCCCGCATCCCTACCATTGCAGCTTTCCCGCTGCACGAGTCCCTCCATGTCCGCTGAACCCCTAGAGCTGTACCGCGACAGGAACCACGCCTGTCTGATGTTCTCCGACCTGGTCGAGGAAGACGGCCAGGCCGTGCAGGCCAACCAGTTCCTGATCGTCGACAGCGGCACCGGGGCGATCATCGACCCGGGCGGCAACCTCGCCTTCAACGAGCTGTTCATGGGCATGTCCCGGCATTTCGCGCCGCACAAGCTCTCCTACCTGATCGCCTCGCACGCCGACCCGGACATCATCGCCTCGCTGGACCGCTGGCTCACCAGCACCTCCGCCCAGCTGGTGATCTCGCGCGTGTGGGAGCGCTTCGTGCCGCACTTCACCAAGCCCGGCAAGACCGAGCACCGGGTGATCGGCGTGCCCGACAGTGGCG
>NZ_ALEE01000422.1 GCF_000282995.1 Melaminivora alkalimesophila | reverse complement strand
CCGACAGTGGCGGCGTCCTGCCGCTGGGGGCGAACCAGCTGGTGCTGCTGCCGGCGCACTTCCTGCACTCGGAAGGCAACTTCCACTTCTACGACCCGGTCAGCCGCATCCTGTTCACGGGCGACCTGGGCGTGTCCCTGACTTCCGGCCAGGAAGCACGCGAGCCGGTGACGGAACTGGCGCCCCACATCGCCCGCATGGAAGGCTTCCACCGCCGCTACATGGTCTCCAACAAGATCCTGCGGCTGTGGACCCGCATGGCGCGCCAGCTCGACGTCGCGATGATCGTGCCGCAGCACGGCGCCCCCATCATGGGCCAGCGCGCCATCGCCGATTTCTACAACTGGCTGGACGGCCTGGCCTGCGGGATCGACCTGTTCGACGGACGCGCCTACCAGGTTCCCGCGCTCGCCATCGACCCCGCAAGCGCCCGAAAAGCCTAGGCCGACCGGCGGCGCAGCAGCGGCCGGGCCAGCAGCAGGCCGGCCAGCAGCAGGCCGTACACCCACACCTCGCCGAAGTCGTTCTTGCCCGCGCGCATCCACCCGAAGTGCAGCACGGCCAGCGCGGCCACCAGGTACACGCCGCGGTGCAGCCGGCGCCAGCGGCGCGCGCCCATCCAGCGCGCCACCGCGCCCGGCGAGCTGGCGGCCAGCGCCAGCAAGACGATCCAGGCCGCCATGCCCACCAGGATGAAGGGGCGCTGCAGCAGGTCGCGCAGCATCTCGCCCGGCTCCAGCCCCATGTCCAGCCACGCATAGGCCAGCAGGTGCAGCGACGCATAGAAGAAGGCGAACAGCCCCAGCATGCGCCGCAGGCGCGCGAGCGGCGGGTGGCGCAGCAACAGGCGCAGCGGCGTAACCGCCAGCGCCACGCACAGCGCCCGCAGCGCCCACAGACCGCTGCCGCGGATCAGGGCCTCCGCCGGATTCGGGCCGAGGGCATCCGCCGCCGCCCCCCACACCAGCCAGCCCAGCGGCAGCAGGCACAGGCCAAAGACCAGCGGCCTGGCCCAGGGCCGCACCAGCCAGGGGCGCCGCTGGTCGCTGCGCGCGCGCGTCAGCCCTTCAATAGAATTTCTCCAGGTCCATGCCCGCATAGAGCTGGCCGACCTGGGCCTCGTAGCCGTTGAACGGCAGGGTCTTGCGCTTGCGCGCAAGCAGCCCGTCCTCGCCGATGCGCCGCTCGGTGGCTTGGCTCCAGCGCGGGTGCGCCACCTGCGGATTCACGTTGGCGTAGAAGCCATATTCGTGGCGCGCGGCCTTGTTCCAGGACGTGGCCGGCTGCTTCTCGACGAAGCGGATCCGTACCAGGCTCTTGGCGCTCTTGAAGCCGTACTTCCAAGGCACCACCAGACGCACGGGCGCGCCATTTTGCGCCGGCAGCAGCTCGCCGTACATGCCGAAGGCCAGCAGCGTGAGCGGATGCATGGCCTCGTCCAGGCGCAGCCCCTCCACGTAGGGCCAATCCAGGATGCGCGCGTTCACGCCAGGCATGCTCGCCTTGTCGGCCAGCGTGACGAACTCCACGTATTTCGCGCTGCCCTGCGGCTCCACGCGGCGGATCAGCTCTGCCAGCGAATACCCAACCCACGGGATCACCATGGACCAGCCCTCCACGCAGCGCAGGCGGTAGATGCGCTCTTCCTGGGCCGACAGCTTCAGCAGCTCCTCGATGTCGAAGCGCCGCGGCCGGTTCACCAGGCCGTCCACTTCCACCGTCCACGGGTGGCTCCTGAAGGCGCCGGAATAGCGCGCGGGATCGCCCTTGCCCGGGCCGAACTCGTAGAAGTTGTTGTAGTTCGTGGCGTCCTGGTAGTCCGTGATCTTCTCCATGGTCGCGGCGCCGGGGACCTCGGAGCGGCGCCCCGGCAAAGGCGCCAGGCGCCCCGGTGGCGCCCCGGGGACGGGCGCGGCCAGCGCCTGCCGGCCGGCCC
>NZ_ALEE01000421.1 GCF_000282995.1 Melaminivora alkalimesophila | reverse complement strand
CCAGGGCGCGGTCGTAGCCGTTGTTCACGATCCACGCGCCGCGCCCGCCGGCGTTGCGGTAGGCCGCCTGGAATGCGGCGTAATCGAAGGGGCGCCCCTCCACCTCGCGCGGGCCGCCGGTCGCGCCCTCGATCACGTGGAGGTAGGCCAGTCCCAGAGGCGCCAGCTCGCGCGCCAGGTAGGCATACAGGGGCTGCGGGTCGGCGTCGACGATGTCGTTGGCCGGCGTCACGGGCGACAGGCGGATGCCGGTGCGGTCTGCGCCCACAGCGTCGGCCACGGCGCGCGTGACTTCCAGCAGCAGGCGGGCGCGGTTTTCGATGCCGCCGCCGTAGTCGTCCGTGCGCTGGTTGGCGCCGCTCTTGAGGAACTGCTCCAGCAGGTAGCCGTTGGCGCCGTGGATCTCCACCCCATCGAAGCCGGCGGTTTGCACGGCGTTGCGCGCGGCGGCGGCGAAGGCGTGGACGATCTGCGGCAACTCCTGCGCGTCGAGCGCGCGCGGCATGGACGTGGGAACGAAGCCGGGGCGGCCATCGCCACGGTCGAGCAGGAAGGTCTTGGCGTCGGCCTGCAGCGCCGAGGCCGACACCGGCGCGGCGCCGTCCGGCTGCAAGCTGGTGTGCGAGACGCGCCCCACGTGCCAGAGCTGGCAAACGATGGTGCCGCCTGCGGCATGCACGGCCTCGG
Organism: Melaminivora alkalimesophila; assembly: GCF_000282995.1. Taxonomy (GTDB): domain Bacteria; phylum Pseudomonadota; class Gammaproteobacteria; order Burkholderiales; family Burkholderiaceae_C; genus Melaminivora; species Melaminivora alkalimesophila. The sequence goes on along the minus strand of NZ_ALEE01000421.1, from coordinate 2,679 downwards.
TGACGCGCTTCCAGCCGTCGAGCTGCTCGCTGCCGTACAGGCCGGGCACGTCGGCGTAGCCCTGGCCCTGGGGACTGATGGCCGTGGCCTCGCTGACCAGGAGGCCGGCGCTGGCGCGTTGGCGGTAGTAGGTGGCGGTCAGCTCGCCGGGGATGGCCCCGGGCGAGCGGTTGCGCGTCAGCGGCGCCATCACGATGCGGTTGGCCAGGTGCAGCGCACCGGCCTGCAGGGGTTCGAACAGGCGGGTCATCGGATCTCGGGCACAAGGATGGGGCGCCCGCCCCGAAGGGCCGGGCGCGGAGCCGGGCCGGCCGCCTCCCATGGAGGGCCGTCCCGGCACGGAGGAAGGCGCGGGAGCGCCTCCTGGTCTCTTACTTGAGCAGGCCCTCGGCCTTCATGGCCGCCTGCACGCCCGGGCGGGCCGCGACGCGCTCGCGGTAGGCCGCGAGGTGGTTGAAGGGCGAGATGTCCAGGCCCACGTGCTGCGGCCAGTTGGTGACGGTGAACAGGTAGGCGTCGGCGACGCTGAAGTGCTCGCCCATCAGGTAGTCGCGCCCGGCGAGCTCGCCGTCCAGCCACTTCAGGCGCGACAGCAGGTGCTCGCGCGCGATCGGCTTGTACTCCTCGGGGGTGTTCGGCTTGAACAGCGGGCTGAAGCCCTTGTGGATCTCGCTGCCGATGAAGTTCAGCCACTCCTGCAGGCGGTAGCGCGCCAGCGTGCCGTGCGCCGGTGCCAGGTTCTTGTGCGGCGCCTGGTCGGCCAGGTACTGCACGATGGCTGGACCCTCGCGCAGGCGCGTGCCGTCGTCGAGCTCCAGCACCGGCACATAGCCCAGCGGGTTGATGGTGTAGAAGTCCGTGCCGTCCTGCAGCTTGTGGCTCTTGGTGCTGGCCAGCACCGGGGTGTAGGCGAGGCCCGCCTCGTGCAGCACGATGTGCGGCGACAGCGAGCAGGCACCGGGGGAGTAGTACAGCTTCATGCAAGAGCTCCTTGTGTTTCTGGTTGAAAAAAGGGCGCGGCACCGTGCAGCGATCGCTGGCCGGACCGCGGGCAATACCGCCATGATGCTATGCGCACTGCGGCGGGCCTGCCATGGCCGGGGGATTTCACGGGGTGGATCGCCCCCCGGGCGCGGTGGCGCGCTCCATCCAGGTCAGGCGCCGCAGGGCTTCGCTGCGGCTGTCGCCGCACATCGCCAGGCTCGGCTGCAGCGAGGCGCAGACCGCCGGGCGCGCGGGATCGCCAAACAGGCGGCAGCGCCCCTCGCCGTCGAGCTGCACGCAGGGCACGCCCGCCGGCTTGCCCCGCGGCATTCCGGGAATGGGCGAGCTGATGGACGGGGCGATGCAGCAGGCGGCGCAGCCCGGGCGGCAGTCCATCGCCCGGGTCGCCGGCGCGCTCAGGAGGCCGAGGGTGCGTGCAGCCGGCCCGCGGCCCACAGCACCTGCTCCACCACGGCCCGCACGGCCGCCTGCTGCGCTGGGTCGACCAGGCCGCCCTGGTCGTCGAAGGCGGAGGCGGCGCGGGACAGCGCATGGCTGCGCGGCGCCAGCCAGCAACCCAGGTTGACGAGCAAGGGCGCGAGGTGGCTTTGCGCGCGCAGCCCGCCCAGGGCGCCGTTGGAGGCGCTGAGCATGCCCACCACCTTGCCGCTGAAAGGCCGCGAGCCGTCCGACCATACCGGGTGTCCCGCCACCGGGCTGGAGGCCCAGTCCAGGGTGTTCTTCAACAGGCCGGTGTAGCTGCCGTTGTATTCGGGCGTGCAGACGATCCAGCCGGGATGCGCGTCCATTGCTTCCTTCAGGCGCAGCACGTCCGCCGGCGTGCCGCGCGCCTCCAGGTCGGCGTGGTACATGGGGATGTCGTAATCCGCCAGCTCCAACAGCGTCACCTCGGCGCCCAGGTCGCGCCCCAGTCCGGCCGCCACGCGTGCCAGACGGCGGTTGAAGGAATGCTCACGGGCGCTGCCCGCGAAAACGAGGAGTCGGGTGTTCTTCATGGGCGCGATTGGAGCACAGGCGCGGTGCAGGATGGTTGCGTGTTCCACGTGAAACACCCGTGCGGCACGCCGGATGGCCGAAGGTGGGAAAATTGCGGGTTTCCCCGGCATTCGCCGCGCTTTTCGCTTCGAGGCATGCACCATGCTCTACCCCCAGCAATTTGACGTCATCGTCGTCGGCGGCGGACACGCCGGCACCGAGGCGGCCCTGGCCGCGGCGCGCATGGGCTGCCAGACGCTGCTGCTCACGCACAACCTCGAAACCCTGGGGCAGATGAGCTGCAACCCCAGCATCGGCGGCATCGGCAAGGGGCACCTGGTCAAGGAAGTGGATGCGCTGGGCGGTGCCATGGCGCTCGCCACCGACGAGGCCGGGATCCAGTTCCGCACGCTCAACAGCTCCAAGGGCCCGGCCGTGCGCGCCACGCGCGCCCAGGCCGACCGCGTGCTGTACCGCGCCGCCATCCGCCGCCGGCTGGAGAACCAACCCAATCTGTGGCTGTTCCAACAGGCGGTGGACGACCTGATGGTCGAGGGCGAGCGTGTGGTCGGGGCGGTCACGCAGACCGGACTGCGCTTTCGCAGCCACACCGTGGTACTCACCGCCGGCACCTTCCTGGACGGGCGCATCCACGTCGGCCTGGACAACTACGCCGCCGGCCGCGCGGGCGACCCGCCG
>NZ_ALEE01000420.1 GCF_000282995.1 Melaminivora alkalimesophila | reverse complement strand
GGCGACCCGCCGGCCGTGCGCCTGTCGGCGCGGCTGAAAGAGCTGCAGCTGCCGCAGGGCCGCCTGAAGACCGGCACGCCTCCGCGTCTGGACGGGCGCAGCATCGACTTCTCGCGCTGTGAGGAACAACCCGGCGACGGCATGCCGGGCGGCGTCAACCCCGACCGCCTGCCGGTGTTTAGCTTCATGGGCAGCGCCGCCATGCACCCCCGCCAGGTGTCGTGCTGGATCACGCACACCAACGCGCGCACGCACGAGATCATCAAGAGCGGCTTCGACCGCAGCCCCATGTTCACCGGCCGGATCGAAGGCGTCGGCCCGCGCTACTGCCCGAGCGTGGAAGACAAGATCCACCGCTTCGCCGACAAGCAAAGCCACCAGATCTTCCTGGAGCCCGAGGGCCTGGACACGCACGAGGTCTATCCCAACGGCATCTCCACCAGCCTGCCGTTCGACATCCAGCTGGCGCTGGTGCGTTCCATGCCGGGGTTGGAGAACGCCCACATCCTGCGGCCCGGCTACGCGATCGAGTACGACTATTTCGACCCACGCGCCCTCAAGAGCAGCTTCGAGACGCGCGCTATCGGTGGGCTGTTCTTCGCCGGTCAGATCAACGGCACCACCGGCTACGAGGAAGCGGCGGCGCAGGGACTGTTCGCCGGCCTGAACGCCGCGCTGCAGTGCCGCGAGATCCAGGGCCGGGCCGATGGCTTCGGCGGCGCCTGGGTGCCGGGGCGCGATGAGGCGTACCTGGGCGTGCTGGTGGACGACCTGGTCACGCGCGGCGTGACCGAGCCCTACCGCATGTTCACCAGCCGCGCCGAATACCGGCTGCAGCTGCGCGAGGACAATGCCGATATGCGCCTGACCGAGATCGGCCGCAAGCTCGGTCTGGTGGACGACGCGCGCTGGGACGCCTTCAGCCGCAAGCGCGACGCTGTTTCACGTGAAACAGAGCGGCTCAAGAACACCTGGGTCAATCCGCGCAACCTGCCGGAGCAGGAAGCGGTGCGCGTGCTCGGCAAGGCCATCGAGCACGAGTACAGCCTGTTCAGCCTGCTGCGCCGCCCCGAGGTGAGCTACCCCGCCCTCATGGGGCTGGACGGTGGCCGCTACGCCCATGCCGATGTTTCACGTGAAACACTGGGCGAGCTGGCGGACAGCGTGGTCGAGCAGGTGGAAATTGCCGCAAAGTATTCCGGCTACATCGACCGCCAGAAAGAAGAGGTGCAGCGCGCCGCGCACTATGAGCGCCTGCGGCTTCCCGAGGAGCTGGATTACATGCAGGTGCCGGCCCTGTCGATCGAGGTGCGCCAGACGCTGCAGAAGCACCGCCCCGAAACCCTGGGCCAGGCCTCGCGCATCTCGGGCGTGACGCCGGCCGCCATCTCGCTGCTGCTGGTGCATCTGAAGAAGGGTGGGTTCAAGGGCTTTGCGGGAAGCGGCACCGACGCGGAGGCCGCCGCGTGAGCGCGCTGGCGGAAACATTGCGCGCGGGGACGCAGGCGCTGGGCCTGGAGCTTTCCGAGGCGCAGCACCAGCAATTGCTCGACTACCTGGAGCTGCTGCAGAAGTGGAACCGGGTCTACAACCTCACGGCCGTGCGCGATCCGCAGGAGATGCTCACGCACCACCTGCTCGACAGCCTGGCGGCCGTGCCGCCCTTGCGGCGGCATCTGCAGACGCACCTCACCGCCACGGAGGAGGGCGACGCCCCGCGCCTGCTGGACGTGGGTTCCGGCGGCGGATTGCCGGGCGTGATGTTCGCCATCTGCTGCCCGGACATCGAGGTGCATTGCGTGGACACGGTCGCCAAGAAGGCCGCCTTCCTGCAGCAGGCAGCGGCTGCGTTGCGGTTGCCCCGGCTGCGCGGCATCCACGCGCGGGTGGAGACGCTCACCGGACCCTACGCGGTGGTGAGCTGCCGCGCCTTTGCCTCGCTGGCGGAATTCACGGCATGGTCGCGGGCCGCGCTGGCGCCGCAGGGCGTGTGGCTGGCCATGAAGGGCAAGCGCCCCCAGGAAGAGATCGACGCCCTGCCGGCGGCGGTCGAGGTGTTCCACGTGGAACACCTGACCGTCCCGGGCCTGGAGGCGGAACGTTGCATCGTCTGGATGCGCCCCGCCTGAGCGGCGCACGCGTACACTTGTCCGGTTCACACCCGAGGCCATCCTCCACCCATGTTCGGCATTGCTGACTACGGCGCCTTCGTGGCCGCCGTCATCCTGTTTCTGGCCATTCCCGGGCCCGGCAACCTGGCGCTCATCACCTCCACCGGCAAGGGCGGGGTGCGCGCGGGGCTGGCAGCGGCGGCCGGCCTGATCGCCGCCGACCAGGTGCTGATGTGGGCGGCCGTGGCCGGGGTGGCGGCGCTGCTGGCTGCCACGCCTGCCGCTTTCCATGCCGTGCAGTGGCTGGGTGCGGCCTACCTAGCGTGGCTGGGCTGGCGGATGCTCACGGCGCGGCCGGGCCAGGCGCCGGTGCTGCACATCGAGCCGCGCCACTATTTCCGCCAGGGCGCCGTCATCACGCTGCTCAATCCCAAGGCCATCGTGTTCTACATGGCCTTCTTCCCGCTGTTCGTCGATCCCGCCAGGCACCAGGGCCTGCTGACCTTCGGCGTCATGGCGGCAACCATCGCCGCGCTGACCCTGGCCTATTGCCTGGTGGTCGTGCTGCTCACCCACCACCTGGCCGAGCGCATGCGCGCCAGCCCGCGCATCGCGCAGCTGCTGGAGAAGGCGGCCGGCACCTTCCTCATCGCCTTCGGCGCCAAGCTGGCCGTCTCCGGCTGATGGGCTGCGGCACGGGCATCTTTCGCAACGCATGGCCAAGATTTTCTGCATCGCCAATCAGAAGGGCGGCGTCGGCAAGACCACCACCGCCGTCAACCTCGCCGCCGGCCTGGCAAAGATCGGCCAGCGCGTGCTGCTGGTGGACCTGGACCCGCAGGGCAACGCCACCATGGGCTCGGGCGTGGACAAGCGCGCGCTCGCGCACACGGTCTATGACGTGCTGCTGGGGGAGTGCGGGGTGGCCGAGGCGATGGCGACTTCGGAGGCCGGTGGCTACCAGGTCTTGGGCGCCAACCGCGAACTCTCCGGCGCGGAGGTGGAGCTGGTCGAGCTGGAGCAGCGCGAGAGGCGGCTGAAGACGGCGCTGTCCGCCGTGGAGGGGCAGTTCGATTTCGTGCTCATCGACTGCCCGCCGGCGCTGGGATTGCTGACGCTCAACGGCCTGTGCGCCGCGCACGGCGTGATCGTGCCCATGCAGTGCGAGTATTTTGCGCTGGAGGGGCTGACCGACCTGGTCAACACCATCAAGCAGGTGCACGCCAACCTGAACCCTCAACTCCAGATCATCGGCCTGCTGCGCGTCATGTTCGATCCGCGCATCACGCTGCAAAGCCAGGTCAGCGAGCAGCTCAAGGAGCACTTCGGCGACAAGGTCTTCGACACCGTCATCCCGCGCAACGTGCGGCTGGCGGAGGCGCCGAGCTACGGGCTACCGGGGGTGGTGTTCGATGCGAATGCGCGCGGCAGCCAGGCGTTCGTGGCGTTTGCGCGGGAGATGGTGGAGCGGGTAGGGCGGATGTGACATGCCCTGGCTGGTTGCTGTCCGGACGCAAATGGAATGACGAGACATGAATCCTGAGCAGATCCTTCTCCTGCCCGGCTGGTTGAATTCCACCGAAGGCCATTGGCAGACCGAATGGGAGCGGGCGCATGGCTACCGCCGTGTGGAGCAGCACGACTGGTTCACGCCCAGGCGCGGCGACTGGAGCGCGCGGCTGGAAGAAGTCATCATCGACACACCGGCCCCGGTGCTGCTGGTGGCACACAGCCTTGGTTGCATACTCACCGCCTGGTGGGCTGCACACTCCCGCAGTGCCCACCGGGTGCGCGGCGCCCTGCTGGTGGCGCCCGGAGACGTCGAGCAGGTCGAACTGTCGGCGCAGATTCCCGGCTGGGCGCCCATCGTGCGCCAGCCGCTGCCCTTTCCTGCCGTGCTCGTCGGCAGCCGCAACGATCCCTACTGCAGCTTCCAACGTGCCCAGGGGCTGGCATCCGACTGGGGTGCGCGCTTCGTCGATCTGGGCGAGCGCGGACACGTCAACGCCGAATCCGGCCTCGGCCTGTGGCCCGAGGGCCATGCATGGCTCGAATCGCTCATGCGCGACACAGACAAGGATTGAAGAAGACCACCATGGCGACCAAGAAACCCAAGGGCCTGGGCCGCGGCCTGGAGGCGCTGCTGGGCCCCAAGGTTCAGGAGCGGACCGATCCGGCCCCACCCGCTGCCGCCGAGGGGCCGCCCAGCACCCTGGCGCTGGGCCAGCTCGTGCCTGGCATCTACCAGCCGCGCACGCGCATGGACGAGGGCGCGCTGTACGAGCTCGCCGAGAGCATCCGTGCGCAGGGCATCATGCAGCCCATCCTGGTGCGCCGCCTCGCGGCGGGCGAGCACG